>NZ_JBSGET010000011.1:0-89634 GCF_053603035.1 Kitasatospora sp. NPDC004272
CCGCCCGCCGCGTTCCCCGCCCGCGCCAAAACGGCCTCCCCCCCGCTGGCGGACTGACGCACGCGACCGCAGCGCCGCCCGGGAGCCTTCGCTCCCCGGGCGGCGCTGCGGTCGCTCCATCTCCTCGGATCTGCGTTTTGCAGGCATGGAAGCTAGAACGCAGCCATGACGGTCCTCACGATCCGGGACGTCCCGGAAGACCAGGTCCGGACCCTGAAGGTCCGTGCGGCCCAGGCCGGTCAGTCGCTCCAGGCGTTCATGCAGGGCCTCATCGCCATGGAGGCGTCCAGGCCCACGAGGGCGCAGATGATGGAGCGGCTGAACCGGGGGACCACCGCCCGCGTCAGCGCCGCGGACGTCCTCTGGTGCTCACCGCCCACGGCGCCGACGGCGACCTCCTCCGTGGCCGGGTGGCCGAGGCCGGGGACGTCTACGCGCCGACCCTCCTGGACTACGGGATCCAGTCGGCCCTCCTCGGCATGCAACGTGGCGGCAAGCTCACCGAGCAGGAGATGGAGCGGGCGGTCACCGCGTACCGGACGCTCCCCGTCGCCAAGTGCGAGGCGTTGCCGTCTGGGACCGCGTGAAGGAACTGCACGCCAACCTCGGCGCCTACGACTCCCAGTACGTCGCCCTGGCGGAGGCCCCCTGGGCGTGCCGCTGGTCACCGGCGACGCGCGGATCGGGCGCGGCGGTGCGGCGAAGTGCGAGATCGAGGTCTTCCCGGTCCGCCCGGAGTGACGCGACTCTTCGCGGTGGTGCCTTCTCTGGTCTCCTGATCGATGAAGATCGGCCACCGGCCCGGCCCCGGTCGGGCGCTGCTATATTCAAAAGTGTTGTTGGCCTTATATATCGGAGGCATGCATGAGCGTGACGACCATCGACCTGGACGATGACGCCCTGGCGAAGGCGCTGCGGTTCTCCGGAGGCGCGACCAAGAAAGACGTGGTGAACGCCGCCCTCCGCGAGTACGCCGAGAAGCACGAGCGCGCTGCCCGGCGCGCCCGGCACATGCAGGTCGCCCAGGAGTGGGACTACGAGGGCTGGCAGCAGCTCCATGACGCCGAGAAGCGCTCCGCAGGGTGATCCGGTACCTCGCGGACTCCACCGCCGTCTGGCGCCTGTTGCGCGAACAGCACCTGAGCGACGCGTGGGGGGAGGACATCGACCTGCGCGTGATCGGGTCGTGCGCGCCCCAGCGCACCGAGTTCCGGCGTTCCGCCCGCAACCTCGTCCACTACGAGCAGATGGGCGAGATGTTCGCAGACCTGTATCCCGACGTCCCGCTGCCGAAGAACGTGTGGGGCTGGATCGAGTCCGCCCAGTTCCGGCTCGCCCGGAGCGGTGGAGCCGTCCGGGCGCTGTCCACCGTCGACCTGATGGTCTGCGCCACCGCGGCCCACCACGGGTTGATCGTCCTGCACGACGACAACGACTTCGCCACCGCTGCCGGAGTGCTGACCGACGTCCTGCAGCGCAACGTCCGCGACGCTCCGCGCTAGCGGCCGACCGGGGCGTGGAGGGGCGGAGCACGATGGCGGGGTCGACCGAGGTGCGGGTGGTGGGGGTGCTGCCCGACCGGGACGCGGCGGAACTGCCGGAGCGGTTCGTGCACCTCGTCGGGGTCGACGGCTGCCCGGCTGGTTCGGCGACTTCCTGCTGACCGCCGCCGAAGTACGGGCCGCCCTCCCGGACGCCGCGCGGGCCCTGGACCTCGACGGCGAGCGGCGCGACCGGGCGCTCGACCGGATCACCGCATGGACGACCTGCGCGGGCGACGACCCGGACGCCGAGTACGCCGCGGCGGGGGAGCTGCTGGACGGCCCGCTCCGGGTGCTGCGCCACGCGGCGGACGCGGGCACGGGCGCGTTCGCGTGCACGTACTGGCGCTGAGGCGGGCGTCAGGCCGCTACGAGTGCGGCGGCGGTGCGGACGAAGGCGGCGGTGGCGGGCGAGGTGCTGTGCTCGGGCCAGGCGAGGAGCAGGGCGGTCGGGGCGGCGCCGAGCAGCGGGATGCCGCACAGGTCGGCGCGGAGCTGGCCGCGGACGGATTCGGGCAGTACGGCGACGGCCCGGCCGAGGGCGACGAGCTGTTGCAGTTGGGTGAGGTCGCGGACTTCGGGGCCGGTGCGGTCCGGGCCGGCGGTGCCCTGCCAGCGGACGGTCGGCTCGCCGGCCAGGTCGGCGGGCCGCAGTCGCGGGCGGTCGGCCAGCGGGTGGGTGCGCGGCAGGACGGCCAACTGGCGTTCGGTCAGCAGGAGTTCGGTGTCGAGGCCGGTGAGGTCGTGCGGCGGGTGGTGCAGCAGGGCGAGATCGGCGGTGCCGTCGTGCAGCAGGCGGACGCGTTCGGCCGGATCGCACAGCAGCACGTCGACCCGGACCGCGCCCGGCTCGGCGCGGTGCGCGGCCAGCAGGGCGGGCAGCAGACCGCCGTCACCGCCGGGCTTCACCGCGAGCACCAGCCGGGGCTCGTCCTGCCCGGCCCGGCGGGTCCGGTGCAGGGCGGCGTCCGCGGCGGCCAGCACGGCGGCGGCCTCGCGGGCGAGCACCCGCCCGGCCCCGGTCAGCGCCTGCTCGCGTCCGCCGCGCAGCAACAGCGGTGCGCCGACCCGGCGTTCGAGCCGGGCGACGGTGCGGGACAGCGCGGGCTGGGAGATGCCGAGCCGGCGGGCGGCCCGGCCGAAGTGGAGTTCCTCGGCGAGGGCCAGGAAGTGGGCGAGTTCGCGGGTCTCCAGCCGGTCCATGCCGCCACGGTATCGGTCGATGCCGAACTCGGCCTGGCTGCCCACCGGTTGGTGGTGATCAGCTGGGCGCATGACGAACGAGGACAGGATCGCCCTGGTCACCGGGGCCAACCGGGGCATCGGCCATGCCGTCGCCCGCCGACTCGCCGCCCGCGGCCTGACCGTGCTGGTCACCGCGCGCGACCCGGACCGGGCCGCCGCCGCGGTCGACCGGCTGCGCGCGGACCCCGGCATCCGGGCGGCCGGAGCCGACGGGGAGCGGCTGTGGCCGCTGACCCTGGACGTCACCGACGCCGCGGGGGTGCGGGCGGCGGCCCGGCAGGTCGGCGACCGGTTCGGCCGACTGGACGTGCTGGTCAACAACGCCGGGATCTCCGGCGGGATGGCGGCCCAACTGCCCAGCGCCACCACGCTGGAGACGATGCGCGAGGTGTTCGCCACCAACCTGTTCGGGGTGCTGGCCGTCACCAACGCGCTGCTGCCGCTGCTGCACCGTTCGGCGGCCGCCCGGATCGTCAACGTCTCCAGCGCGGTCGGCTCGTTCGCCCGGCAGAGCGACCCCGGCCACTACCTGTCGGGCCAGCCGCCGCTGGCCGCGTACCCGGCCGCCAAGGCCGCGCTCACCATGCTGACCGTGCAGTACGCCCGCGAGCTGCGCCCGGCGGGGATCCTGGTCAACGCGGCGGCACCCGGCGCCTGCGACACCGGGTTCACCCGGGAGCTCGCCCTCGGCCGCCGCATCACCCGTACCGCCGACCAGGGCGCGGCGGTCGTCGAGCGGCTGGCCCTGCTGGGCCCGGACGGACCGAGCGGCGGGTTCTTCGATGAGGACGGGCCGGTCGACTGGTGACGCGGCGACCGGGAGGCGGGCCGGGGGTCAGGGCGTCGCGCCGACGGGGTGGAGGTCGGCGGGGAGGGCCTGGGTGGCGAGTTGGGCGGCGAGTTCCTCGGCCTGCTCCTTGGTGAAGGCGCCGGTGATGGCGGCCCGTCCGCCGGTGATGGCCTCCACGACGAAGGGGTGCGAGAGGACGTATCCGTCCACCAGGATGGCCAACTGGTTCTCCGGCTCCTGGAGTTGGGCGATCCGGCCGGTGAGGTCGGCGAAGGCGGCGCCGCCGGCCGGGGTGAAGTGCACCTGCACCTGCCAGCCGGCGCCGTTGGTGTCGGCTGCGGCGCTGCTGTCGGCGATCTCGGCGCCCTGGACCGCGATCGGGCCGAGCGCGAGCTTCGAGCGGATCCCGGACGGGTCGGCGCGGTCGCAGGCCAGCAGTTCGGTGCCGGGCGCGGCCTGGGCCTGGGCGGCCGGGGCGGCGCAGTCCAGGGCGGCCAGGCGGTCCCGCCACCGGTCCGGGGCGTCCGCGGGGGCGGGGGTGGCGTCGACCACCGCGGCCAGCACCGGGCGGATCTCCAGCGCGGCCCGGTGGGTGAGCGCGGCGAGCCGGTCGGCGACCGGCCCGGCGGTGGTGAGCGTCAGGGTGCCGTCACCGGGCTTCACCCGGGGGTTCGGCAGACCGAGCAACTCGGCCCGGTGGCGCAGCTGTTCGGCGGCCCGGGTGAGTGCCTCGGAGTCCAGCGGCCGGTCGGTGGTGAAGACGGTGTTCGTCTCGGGTCCGGTGGCGGTCGGGCCGGTCGACGCCGGGGCGGGCGCCGGGGCGGGCGGAGCGGAGGACCCGCAGGCGGTGGCGCCGAGGGCGCAGGCGAGCAGGAGGGCGGCGGTGCCCGCGGTGCGCCGGGGGTTCGTCATGGCGGTCATTGTGGCAGTCGGCCGGGGGAATCCGGGCGGGTTACGGGCCAATCGGCCACTGCTGTGGCCGAGTTGGGCCGGTCCTGGTGAGGGGGCGTTCGTGGGCGATCGGGCGGCTGTCGGGGCGGGCGCCGCATTCCCCCGGGGGCGGGGCCGGGGCCCGGGACCGTCCCGAGGCCGGGGCGGTCGCGGCCGTGCTGCCGGCGGCCGCGCCCCCGGAGCAGGCCGCCGGGCTGGAAGATCCGTGCGCGGCACCCGCCGATCCCGGGTGATCCGTGCGCATGGGCCGGGCCGGGCCGCGCCGGGGCCAGGATGCCGGGGAACCGTCCGCTCCCCGTCCACCCTGGAGGCGCACCCATGTCGGCCGACGTTCACCCCCCGCTCGACGGACTCCGCCGCGACGCCGCCGCGCTCCACCCCGAACTCGTCGAACTGCGGCGGGCCCTGCACCGCGACCCCGAGATCGGGCTCCACCTGCCGCGCACCCGGGCCCGCATCCTCGACGCCCTCGACGGCCTGCCGCTGGAGATCACCCTCGGTGAGCGGCTCTCCTCCGTCACCGCCGTCCTGCGCGGCGCCCGCCCCGGACCCGCCGTCCTGCTGCGGGCCGACCTCGACGCGCTGCCCGTGCCGGAGAACACCGGTCTCCCGTACGCCTCCGAGAACCCGGGCGCGATGCACGCCTGCGGCCACGACCTGCACACCGCCGCGCTGGTCGGCGCGGCCCGGCTGCTCGCCGCCCGCCGCGAAGAGCTGGCCGGCAGCGTGGTGTTCATGTTCCAGCCCGGCGAGGAGGGCGACGGCGGCGCCGCCCTGATGGTCGAGGACGGCGTCCTGGACGCGGCCGGCGAACGGGTCAGCGCCGCGTACGCCCTGCACGTCGGTGCCGCCCTGCTGCCCGCCGGCTACGTGGCCGGCCGGCCCGGGCCGATCATGGCGGCCTCCGACACCCTGAAGGTGGTGGTCCGGGGCCGCGGCGGCCACGGCTCCAGCCCGCACCTGGCGGTCGACCCCGTCCCGGTCGCCTGCGCGGCGGTGCTCGCCCTGCAGACCATGGTCACCCGCCGCTTCGACGCCTTCGACCCGGTCGTGCTGACCGTCGGCACCTTCCACGCGGGCACCGCGGAGAACGTCATCCCCGACGAGGCCGCCTTCGGCGCGACCGTCCGCTCCTTCTCCCCCGCCGCCCGCGAACTGGTCCTCGCCGAGGCCGTCCGGGTGGTCCGGGGCATCGGCGAGGCGCACGGCTGCCAGGTCGACGCGGTCGTCGAGCACGGCTACCCGGTGACCGCCAACGACCCCGCCGAGGCCGCGTACGCCGAACGCACCGCCCGCGAACTCCTGGGCGACGACCACTACTTCGAGATGCCACGGCCGGTGGCCGGCTCCGAGGACTTCGGGGTGCTGGCCGAGCACGTCCCCGCCGCGTACGTGATGTTCGGCGCCTGCTCCCCGGAGGTCGACCCGTTCACCGCCCCGTACAACCACTCCGCCGAGGCCCGCTTCGACGACGGGATCCTGGGCGACGCGGCGGCCCTGCTGGCGGCGCTGGCGCTCGGCAAGGTGCGGTAGAAGAGCCCCCGACGGGGCTCAGGGCTCGATCGGGACGTAGCCGGTCCGGCGGCCGTCCGGGGTGAGGAGGTGGCCGACCAGTTTGGGGGTGCGCAGGGTGACGTGCCGGTCGTGGACGCGGACCGCCGGGTGGTGGTGGGCCAGGTCCTGCTCGATCCGGCGCAGGTCGGGGAGCTGCGGGGCGATCAGGTAGAGGACGAGGTTGGCGGGGCCGACGGTGACGGCGCACATCCGGGTCTGCGGCAGGGCGCTGAGCCGGCGGACGGCATCGGGCAGGGCCGCGGGCGGGACGTCGAGCCAGAGCATCGCGCCGACGGGGTGGCCGGTGACCCGCGGGGAGGCGTCGCAGCGCAGCACCGCCCGTCCGGAGTCCCGCAGTTCGGCCAGTCGGCGGCGGACGGTGGTGGCGGGCAGGCCGGTCCGGGCGGCGAGTTCGGCGTAGGGCATCCGGCCGTCGGCGCCGAGGGCCTGGATCAGGGCGAGGTCCTCCTCGACCCGGCGGTCGGCGACCGGCTTGGCCCCGCCGGGCGGGGGAGCGGCGATGGCGCGGCGCTGCTCGGCGTCCAGCGCGCCGTTGGAGAACCGGCTGCCCTCGACCAGGGTGCGTTCGACCAGGGTGGTCCGGGTGCGCAGGACGCCGGGGACGGCGCCGAGCCGGTCCACCAGGTAGGCGGTGAGCGAGGCGCGGTCGTACGCGGCGACGGTGAGCAGCAGGTCGGCGTCGCCGGTGACCAGCTCGATGCTGGCGGTCTGCGGGTGCCGGGCGACGGCCGCGGCGACCTCGGTGACCCGGTCGGCGGGGCAGTCGACCTGGACGAGGGCGGTGAGGCCGGCGCCGATCCGGTCGGCGGAGGGGTAGCAGGTGACCCAGGCGTCGCCGTTCGCGGTGAGCCGGGACCAGCGGCGGGAGAGGGTGGCGGGATCGACGCCGAGCGGGGCGGCCAGCCGGGACCAGGGGGCTCGCGGGTCGACCCGGAGGGCGTCGACGAGCGCCAGGTCGAGTTCGTCGATCATGGCTGATCCTTGCGCGGGGTCGGCCGCAGGAACGGATTCGTGCGTGGGCGGTGCGGTGGCCTCCAGGTTAGCCATCCTTGCCGCCACCCCCACCACCCTCCGCACCCCCACGGAACCGCCGATGACCGTCGCCGCCGCACCCCGCCCGTCCCGCCTCCCCCGGGCCGCCGCCTCCGCCGTCCCGCTGCTCGCACTGGTGGAGTTCGCCAGCGGGGTGCTGCAGGGCGGGTTCCCGATCCTGCTGCCCCGGCTCGGCGAGCACCTGGACCTGCGGGCCGCCGACCTGAGCCTGGCACTGGGCGTGGAGTTCCTGGTGTCGGGCGTCGCGGTGCCGCTGACCTCGCGGCTGGGCGACCTGTACGGGCACCGGCGGCTGCTGCGGGCCACCGTGCTGCTCACCCTGCTGGGCTTCGCGGTCACCGCGCTGGCCCCCGACCTGCCGGTGCTGCTGGCCGGCCGGGCACTGGCCGGGTTCCTGGCCTGCTGGCTACCGCTGGAGTTCGCGATCCTGCGCGACCGCCTCGGCGAGGAGCGCGGCGGACGGGCGGTCGGCCCACTGGTGGGCGCGCTGACGGTGGGCTCGACGCTGGGCGCGATCGCGGTCGGCGGCCTGGGCGCGGACCCGGCGGCGACCCGCCCGCTGCTGTGGGCGCTGGCGGCGCTGCCGGTGCTGGCGCTGCCGGTGGTGTGGTGGCTCGTCCCGGAGTCGGCGACCCGGGCGGCGGGCCGGATCGACTGGGCCGGGGCGGCCCTGCTCTCGCTGGGCCTGACCCTGCTGCTGTCCGGCCTGGGCGCGAGCGGGGTGCTGCCGGGCGCGGTCACGCTGCCGCTGCCGGCGGCCGGGGCGCTGCTGCTGGCCCTGTTCGTCCGCCGGGAACTGCGCACCGGCACCCCGATGGTGGACGTGCGACTGCTGGCCCGGCGGGCCACCGCCCCGGTGTTCGGCCTGAGCTTCCTGCTGGGCTGCGCGCTGTACGGGGCGCAGGGCCCGACGCTGGCCTTCGAGGCGGCGAAGCCCGCGGAGACCGGCTACGGGCTGGGCGCGGTACCGCTGGTACTGGGCCTGCTGGTGCTGCCGCAGACCGCGGCGGCCACCCTGGGCGCGGTGACGGCGCACCGGCTGACCGCGCGGCACCAGGTCTCCACCGTCCTGGCCGGCGGCTTCGCCCTGTGCGCCGCGGGCTACGGCCTGATCGCCCTCGGGCACACGGCGGCCTGGCAGTTCGTGATCGGCGGCGCGCTGGCGGGCTACGGGGCGGGCCTGGGGCTGAGCCTGCTGCCCGCGCTGCTGATGCGACGGCTCCCGGCCGACCAGACCGGCATCGGCACGGGCGTGTACAACACCCTGAAGTCCCTGGCCGGAGCGGTGGCCGGGGTGGCCGCGGCGGCGGTCCTGGACCACCTGCTGCTGCGCCCCGGGATTCCCTCCGGGGGCGCCTACACCGTGGTCTGGGCGGGCTGCGCGCTGCTGTGCGGCCTGGGCGTGCCGGTGGCGCTGGCGCTGCGGCGCGAGCCGGCGGCCTGACCGGTCCGGTTCCGGCCGTTCCATCAGGGGCCCGGGGAGCTGCCGGCAGGCGGCTCGGGAGCAATCAGGGGCCCGGGGAACGGCGGGTCCGTGCTGCTGCTGGCCGGAGCCCGTCGGAGGTTCGTGCTGCTGCGTGGAGTGAACGGAACCGGAAGCCGATGCGCGCTCCGGCGGTGCACCGCCGGCAGCCACGGCCTCGCCGTTCCCCGAGCCCCTGAATGCGCGCACTGCCGAGCCCCTGAACGCGCGCACTGCCGAGCCCCTGGCGGTGCTCTCTCAGACCTCGTTGGGCCCCGTGAACCCCGGGCCGTCGGGGCGGGGCCGCCCCTTCTCGTCGGTGAGCCCCTCCGGTCCCGGGCTGGTGAAGTCGGGGGAGGAGTAGCCGGGGCCGGTGAACTCGGCGGAGCGTTCGCGGGGGCGGCCCCGTCCGTCGGTGAGGCCCTCGGCGCCGGGACTGCTGAAGCCGGGGGAGGAGTAGGCGGCGCGGCTGTAGCCGGGGCTGTGCAGGTCGGGCGGGGCGGGCCGGGCGTGCGGGAGCGGGCTGATGGCCGGGGCGGCGGCCAGGTTGGCGTGCAGCCAGGGCAGCAGGGCGCGTTCGCGGAGCGCCTCGCGCCAGGCGGCGCGGGCTTCGGCGAGGTCGGCGTGCTGCTGGGGGTCGGCCTGGTCGGGGCCGGCGGAGGCGTCGCGCAGGGCGGTGAGGACGAGCCCGGCGCCGCCGATCAGCAGGGCGGCGGCGGCGATGGCGAGGGCGACGACGCCGGCGGTGACGGTGGAGCGGCCGAGGGCGAGCGAGGGCGCGGCGGCGCGCAGCAGCCAGCCGAGCAGCAGCAGGACGAGTCCGGCGGCGCCGGCCAGGACGGGGGTGAGCACGGTGAGGACGGGGAACAGTCCGGCGCCGGCGGGCGGCGCGGTGCCGGGGTGTTCGGCGAGCGCGCTGCGCAGTGCCAGGTAGTGGGCGTACTCGGGGGCGGCGGGTGCGGCGACGGTGTCGGCGTCGGCGAGCGCCTTGGTGTGCAGTTGTTCGGCGGTGAGGTGGTCGCCCGGTTCGGCGAGGGCCTGTCGGACGCCGGTGTCGCGCAGCGTCTCGTCGAGCAGCCGCGCGAAGTCGGCGCGGTCCTCGGCGAGCAGGCGCGGGGGGTTGCTCATGGGTACCCCGTTCCGCGAGGTCGACGGAGGTCAGTGGCCTCGATGGTAGGGGTGCGCGGGAGCGGGCCGACAGCCTCTTTCCGGAACTTCCGGGTGCTCAGTTCCCCTGCGCGGCGGTGCAGTTGCCGGGCAGTGCGTCAGTTCGGGAGTTCAGTTCTCCAGTTCGGGTGCCGGTCGCGGGGGGTCAGTTCAGCGGCAGCCGGGCGACCAGCAGGCGTCCGTCCATGGTGACGCCGCCGTCCATCGCGATGGCGAGCTCGTCGGCGTAGATGTAGGGGCCGGGGACGTTCGGCGGGGTGCCGTCCTCGGGCTGGTCGCCGGTGAGGTACGGGATCGGGCTGTGGCCGTGGACGACCCGGTAGCCGCCGTAGACGGCGAGGAGTTCCTGGGCGGCCATGGTGCCGGCCTGGCCGCGGAAGGCGAAGCGCTTGGTGAACTTGCGGAAGGCGTCCCACCACTCGTCGATGCCCTCGTCGGCGAGCAGGGCGTGCACGGCGTCGTTGACGTCGGCGATGGTCTCGCCGTACTCCAGGTACGCGGTGGTGTCGGAGTGCAGCAGCAGGTGGCCGTCCTCCAGGGCCATCGCGGGCAGCCGGGACAGCCAGCTGATGTGGTGCGGCTGCAGGCGTTCCAGGTCGTGCTGCTGGCCGCCGTTGAGGCGCCAGGCGGCGAGGAAGGAGGCGGTGCCGGCGGTGGACTGGACGGCTTCGTCGCCGTAGCGGGAGGCGCCGAGGAAGAGCAGTTCGTGGTTGCCCATCAGGGCGCGGCAGTAGCCGCCGGCCGCGGCGGCCTCGGCGGCGAGCTGCATGACCAGGTCGATGACGCCGATGCCGTCGGGGCCGCGGTCGGTGAAGTCGCCGAGGAACCAGACCCGGGAGCGGCCGGCCGACCAGTGGCCCTCGGTGTCGATCAGGCCCTGCTGGTGGAGGGCGGCGAGCAGCTCGTCGAGGTAGCCGTGGACGTCGCCGATGACGAACAGCGGTCCGGGGCCCTCGCCGGGCTCGGGCTGCGGGTACGGGAAGTGCACCTCGACGGGCGGGGTGTCGATCGGCGGGCCGAGCTCGATGGTCGGCGGGTCCTCGTGCGGGGCCTGGCCGGCGGGCGCGTAGTGGCGGCCGGGCGCGGGCGCGTCGGTGCCGAACTCGCTTGCGGGGGCCCAGTGCTGCTCCAGGTAGCGGGCGCCGCCGTAGGTGCTGTACGTCTCCTCGTACGGGTAGCCGGCCGGTTCGGCCGGTTCGAAGTAGGAGCCTTGCGGGAGCACGTCGAGGTCCTGGCGGGGGCGGGGGCCCGAGTGCGGTTGCTCGGGTTCGCGGAAGAGGTCCTCGGGTGTCATTCGCCCATCATAGGAAGCGTACTCTCCCGTCGTCCTCACCTGGTCGGTATCCGATTTCTGTCGACCCGCCCGCACCGGCCCGGGCCCGGCCGCCGGGGTGTCCGTTCCGCCCCGTTCCGCCCGGTTTCGTGCCGGTGGTGGCCGGCGGGCGGGGCGACCGGTGGCGGGGCGGTCGGCGGACGGTGCGGGGCGGAAGGGTCTAGACCTCGCCCGGTGGTCGGGGCGGGCTGACGGTGGTGCGCGGGGCGCGGGGCTGCGAGGAGGCCCGGACGATCAGCTCGGTGGGCATCAGGGTGCCGGGCGGCGGGCCGGTGCCGGCGGTGCGGTAGCGCGGCGGGAAGAGCCGGCCGGTCGCGGTGCCGGTGCCGGCGTCGACCCCCTCGATCGCGTCGATCAGCAGGTTGACCACGGTGGTGCCGATCCGACGGGGTTTCAGGGAGAGCGTGGTGATGGGGGGTTCGGTGTTGGCGTACACGTCGGACTCGCTGCAGCAGACCAGCAGCAGGTCGTCCGGGACGCGCAGCCCGTAGCGGCGGGCGGCGGCCAGCAGGTCGGTGCCGTTCGGGTCGAACAGGCCGTACACCGCGTCCGGGCGGTCCGGGCGGGCCAGCAGCCGGTCGGCGGCGACCGCCCCGGCGGCCGGGTCGTGCGCCGGGTACGCCTCGTACACCGGCTCCTGGCCGACCCGGTCGCACCAGGCGAGGTACGCCTCGGTGGAGAGCCGGGTGTAGGTGTCGGTGGAGGTGCCGGTGAGCAGGCCGATCCGGCGGGCGCCGGCCTCGCTGAGGTGCTCCAGGATGCCGAGCACGGCGGCCTCGTGGTCGTTGTCGACCCAGGCGGTGACCGGGCAGTTGCCCGGCTTCCCGTCGGAGACCACCGGCACCCCGGACCGGTACAGCTCGGTGACCAGCGGGTCCTGGTCGGGCGGGTCGATCACCACCGTGCCGTCGAGCGCGATGTTGCTCCACACGTCGTGCCGGGAGGAGGCGGGCAGCACCACCAGGGCGTAGCCGCGGCCGAGCGCGGCGCTGGTGGCGGCCCGGGCCATCTCGGCGAAGTAGGCGAACTCGGTGAAGGTGAACGGCTCTTCGCCGTACGTGGTGACGGTCAGGCCGATCAGCCCCGACCGCCCGGTGCGCAGGGTGCGGGCGGCCGCGGACGGCCGGTACCCGAGGCGCTCGGCGACCTCGCGGACCCGGCTGCGGGTCTCGTCCGGGAGTCGGCCCTTGCCGTTCAGGGCGTCCGAGACGGTGGTGATGGACACGCCGGCGGCCGCCGCGACGTCCCGGATGCCGGCCCGCTCCAGGCGCCGGGACGCGGTGGCCCGTCGACCGTTCTGGTTGGCTGCTGCTGTCATGGCGGACCGATCGTATGGCGCGTGACGGCGGTCCGTGACCGGTTCGCTACAGAAGGTCGGAGATACGTTTCTCCTTGGACGCCTTGGCCGGGTGCCCCGGGAAGGCCGTGGTTTTCCGGCCCGGATACCTCTGACATGTGCCAAAGGAACCCGGCAGAATGGCCGAACCGCGCCCGTAACCCGGACGAGCATCTCACCCGCACGGGTGAGGGCGGTCGGTATCGTTCACAGCACCCGACCGGGGGCGGAACGACGCCACCGTCGAGGAACGAGAAACGGAGAACCCCGTGGTTCAGCCCGAACACGGCCCCCGCCTGCGGCCCAGCCTGGACGGCATCCCCAGCTACAAGCCCGGCAAGCCGGCCGGCGCCGACGCCTTCAAGCTGTCCTCCAACGAGAACCCCTACCCGCCGCTGCCCGGCGTGCTGGAGGCCGCGATCGCCGCCGCGGGCGACTTCAACCGCTACCCCGACATGGCGGTCAGCGGCCTGACCGCCGAACTCGCCGGACACTTCGGCGTCCCCGCCGAGCACGTCGCCACCGGCACCGGCTCGGTCGGCGTCGCCCAGTCCCTGGTGCTCTCCGCGGCCGGCCCCGGCGACGAAGTCATCTACGCCTGGCGCTCGTTCGAGGCGTACCCGATCATCACCCAGGTCGCCGGCGCCACCCCCGTGCCCGTCCCGCTGACCGCCGACGAGGCCCACGACCTCGACGCCATGCTGGCCGCGATCACCGACCGGACCCGGCTGATCTTCGTCTGCAACCCCAACAACCCGACCGGCGCGGCCATCCACCGCGAGGAGCTGGTCCGCTTCCTGGACGCCGTCCCGGCGGACGTCCTGGTCGTGCTCGACGAGGCGTACCGCGAGTTCATCCGCGACGCCGACGTCCCCGACGGCATCGAGCTCTACCGCGACCGCCCCAACGTCTGCGTGCTGCGCACCTTCTCCAAGGCGTACGGCCTGGCCGGCCTGCGGGTCGGCTTCGCGATCGCCCACGAGCCGGTCGCCGACGCGCTGCGCAAGACCGCCGTCCCGTTCGGCGTCAGCCAGCTCGCCCAGGACGCCGCGGTCGCCTCGCTGCGCGCCGAGCAGGCCCTGCTGGAGCGGGTCGAGGCGCTGGTCGCCGAGCGCACCCGGGTCACCGCCGCCCTGCGCGCCCAGGGCTGGACGGTCGTCGACTCCGAGGCCAACTTCGTCTGGCTGCGCCTGGGCGAGCGCACCCTCGACTTCGCCGCCGCCTGCGCGGAGGCGGGCGTGGTGGTCCGCCCGTTCGCCGGCGACGGCGCGCGGGTCTCGATCGGCGAGGTCCAGGGCAACGACCTGTTCCTGGCGGCCGCGGAGGCGTTCCGCAAGGAGCTCTGACCCGGCCTCAGGACGCGGGCGGGGCGGGCGGGCCGGATTGCCCGCCCCGTCCGGGTGGAAGGACTCCCTGCGGCAAGCGCACGACGCACCGCAGGGAGAGCCCGGATGAGCCAGCACGACGCCGACCTGATCCCCACCGCCTGGTACAACATCCTGCCGGACCTGCCCGAGCCGCTCCCGCCGATGCTGCACCCCGGCACCAAGGAGCCGGTCACCGCCGACGACCTCGCCTCGCTGTTCCCCGCCGAACTCGTCGCCCAGGAGCTCGGCGGCCCGCGCGAGGTGGACGTCCCCGGCCCGGTCCTCGACCTGTACCGCCGCTTCCGCCCCGCGCCGCTGGTCCGCGCCGAGCGGCTGGAGCGGGCGCTGCGCACCCCCGCCCGGATCTACTACAAGTACGAGGGCGGCAACCCGACCGGCTCGCACAAGCTCAACACCGCGCTGGCGCAGGCGCACTACAACAAGGCGGCCGGGGTGACCAGCCTGGTCACCGAGACCGGCGCCGGGCAGTGGGGCAGCGCGCTCGGCCTGGCCTGCTCCTTCCTGGAGCTGGACTGCGAGGTCTTCATGGTCCGGGTCTCCTACGACCAGAAGCCCTACCGGCGGGCCCTGATGGAGACCTACGGCGCCTCGGTGCACGCCTCGCCCTCCGAACTGACCGCCGCCGGGCGGGCCGCGCTGGCGGCCGACCCGGCGGCCACCGGCAGCCTCGGGCTGGCGATCTCCGAGGCGGTCGAGACGGTGGCGGCGGCCGGCGGCCGGGCCAAGTACGCGCTCGGCTCGGTGCTGAACCACGTGCTGCTGCACCAGACGGTGATCGGGCGGGAGGCGCTGGCCCAGTTCGCCCGGATCGACGACTACCCGGACGTGGTGATCGGCGCGGCCGGCGGCGGCTCCAACTTCGGCGGGCTGGCCTTCCCGTTCCTGGGCGAGCAGTTGGCGGGCCGCCGGGCGGTCCGCGCGGTCGCGGTGGAGCCCGCGTCCTGCCCCTCGCTGACCCGGGGCCGCTACGACTACGACTTCGGCGACAGCGCGGGCACCACCCCGCTGATGAAGATGCACACCCTGGGGCACGGCTTCACCCCGCCCGCGATCCACGCCGGCGGGCTGCGCTACCACGGCATGTCGCCGATCGTCAGCCACCTCAAGGAGCTCGGGCTGATCGAGGCCGTCGCGGTGCCGCAGACCGCCTGCTTCGAGGCGGGCGTGGCCTTCGCCCGGGCCGAGGGGATCGTGCCCGCGCCGGAGTCCACCCACGCGGTGCGGGTGGCGATCGACGAGGCGCTGGCCTGCCGGGAGTCCGGCGAGTCGCGGGCGATCGTGTTCGCGCTGTCCGGGCACGGGCACTTCGACATGCAGGCGTACCTGGACCACTTCGCGGGGAAGCTCACCGACTGACCCCCGCCCCGCCCCCGCTCGGCGCGCCCGCGTGAAGCGGGGACGGGACTTTGCTGGGAGGTTTCCGGGAGCAGGGTCAAGGGCTGGTGGTCGGCCGGTGGGCGGGCGGGCTCCGGGCGGTCGGTTCGCGGGGATTCGTCCGGATCGCTGTTCACAGCCGGCGCTCAGGATCCGCACAGAGCGGCGCAAGAGCACGAGACGATGCTTCTGCGCCATGAAGGTGCTTCCGCGACGGCGTGGGGCCGTCCTCGTCAACTCCGCGCTCGGCGTGGCCCTGCTCGGCGGGGCCGCGCTGGCGTACACCACCCTGGACAGCGGCACCAGCAAGGCCGCGACCAGCTCCAAGGTCAGGACCGCCACCGTCTCCAAGGGCACGGTCCAGGCCACGGTGTCCGGATCGGGCACGCTGTTCTCACCGTCCGACGCCGGGCAGGACTTCACCACGGGCGGCAAGCTCACCTCGGTGAAGGTCTCGGTCGGCGACGCGGTGAAGAAGGGCGAGGTGCTCGCCACCGTCGACACCGCCGCCGCCCAGCAGCAGGTCGACCAGGCGCAGTCCGCGCTGAACACGGCCGAGGCCAACCTGACCAAGGCCGAGGCGGGCGAGACGGTCACCACCACGGTGGCCGGCACGTCCGGCAGCGGCTCGTCGGGTTCGAGCCGCACCGGCGCCGGCAGCGGCGGCACCGGCGGCGCGAGTGCCCAGAGCACCCCGCAGCCGACCACCACGACCACCGTGAAGGTGGACCAGGCGCAGGTCGCCTCGGCCCAGCAGCAGGTCGACAACGCCGAGGCGACGCTCGCCAACGCGAAGGACGCGCTGACCGGGACGACGCTCACCGCGACCACCGACGGCACCGTCGCCTCGATCGCCAACAAGGTCGGCGACACCGTCTCCGGCACCGGCTCCTCCGGCTCGTCCTCCTCCTCCGGCTCCTCCGGTTCCTCCGGCGGCGCCAAGACCGGTACCACCAGCAGCGGTTCGAGCAGCAGCACCCCGTCCGGCTTCATCGTGCTGACCAACCCGTCCGGGATGGAGGTCACCGCGAACTTCTCCGAGCTGGACTCGCTCAAGCTGAAGAAGGGCCAGGCGGCCACCGTCACGCTGAACGCGCAGTCCGACACCAAGCTGGACGCGACCGTGCTGTCGGTCTCCTCGCTGCCCTCCAGCTCCACCAACGGGGCCGTGCAGTACGGCGCGACGCTGCAGATCAGCGGCGACACCTCGACCCTGCGCACCGGCCTGAGCGCCACCATCTCGGTGACCACCGGCTCCGCCGAGCAGGCCCTGTCGGTGCCCACCGCGGCCCTCCAGGGCACCGGATCCACCCGCACCGCGACCGTGGTGCACGACGACGGCTCCACCGAGCGGGTGCAGGTCACCGTCGGCATCGAGGGCGACAGCACCGTGCAGGTCACCGAGGGCCTGACCGAGGGCGAGAAGGTCGAGCTGACCTCCACCACCGCGGGCACCGGCAACGGCTTCCCGTCCGGCCAGTTCCCGGGCGCGGGCGGCGCGGCGGGCGGCTTCGGCGGCGCGGCGGGCGGTGCGGCCGGCGGCTTCGGCGGCGGCACCCGCAGCGGCGGCGGCGCCGGAGGCACCCGCTGATGCGCACCGCCAAGCCCCCGGTGATCCAGATCCGCAAGGTCACCAAGTCGTACGGCCACGGCGACGCCGTCGTGCACGCCCTGCGCGGGCCGATGACCGGTGGCGGCGAGCCGCTCGGCGTCGACCTGGACATCGCGGAGGGCGACTACGTCGCGGTGATGGGCTCCTCCGGCTCGGGCAAGTCGACCCTGATGAACATCCTGGGCTGCCTGGACGTGCCCACCTCCGGCCGCTACCTGCTGGACGGCACCGACGTCGGCCACCTGGACGAGGGCCAGCTCTCGCTGGTCCGCAACCGCAAGATCGGCTTCGTGTTCCAGTCCTTCAACCTGGTGCCCCGCACCACCGCGCTGGCCCAGGTCGAACTGCCGCTGGCCTACGCGGGCGTGCGGGCCGCCGAGCGGCGCCGCCGGGCGCTGGCCGCGCTGGGCATGGTCGGCCTGGCCGACCGGGCCGGGCACAAGCCCAACCAGCTCTCCGGCGGCCAGCAGCAGCGCGTCGCGGTGGCCCGGGCGCTGGTCACCGCGCCCGCGATGCTGCTCGCCGACGAGCCCACCGGCAACCTCGACAGCCGTTCCACCGAGGAGGTGCTGGGCATCATCGACGGACTCAACGCGCGCGGCCGCACCGTGGTGGTGATCACCCACGAGGACGAGGTCGCGCTGCACGCCAAGCGGGTCGTCCGGCTGGTCGACGGCGCGATCGTCTCGGACGTCCGGCAGGCGCCGGTCGACGGGCCGCCGCCCGCCCTGGCCGTCGCGGGGGTGGTCGCGTGATCGCCTGGCAGATGCTCCGCTTCGCGGTGGCCGGCCTGGCCGCCAACAAGGTGCGCTCCGCGCTGACCATGCTCGGCGTGCTGATCGGCGTGGCCTCGGTGATCCTGCTGCTCGCGGTCGGCAACGGCTCCTCGGTGGCGGTGAAGGACTCGATCACCTCGCTCGGCACCAACTCGCTGACCGTCTCCTCCTCCGCCTCGCGCGGCTCGGCGACCGCCGCGAAGAAACTCACCGTGGACGACGCCAAGGCGCTCGCCACGGCCACCGACGCCCCGTCCATCAAGTCGGTCGCGCCGGTGGTCACCACCAGCGGCACCGCGCTGTACGGGAACATCTCGTACCAGCCCGGGCAGATCGTCGGCACCTACCCGGCCTACTTCGAGACCTCCAACCTGAAGGTCGGCAAGGGCGACTACTTCTCCGCCGACGACGTGCTGAACTCCCGCAAGGTGGCGGTGCTCGGCTCGACCACCGCCACCGAGCTGTTCGCCACCGAGGACCCGGTCGGCAAGAAGATCACCATCGGCGGCACCCCGTTCACCGTGGTCGGCGTGCTGAAGACCAAGGGCTCCACCGGCTTCAACGACCCCGACGACGTGGTGATCGCCCCGCTGCCGACCGTGCAGAACGCGTTCACCGGCTTCGGCTCGGTCAACCAGATCCTGGTGCAGGCGTCCTCCGCCGAGACCACCACCGAGGCGCAGTCCGACATCACCCGGATCCTGATGGGCACCCACGCCATCAAGGACGCCAGCAAGGTCGACTTCCGGGTCAGCAACCAGACCTCGCTGCTGAGCGCCCGCGAGTCCACCGGCAAGACCTTCACCGTCCTGCTCGGCGCGGTCGCCGCGATCTCGCTGCTGGTCGGCGGCATCGGCATCACCAACATCATGCTGGTGACGGTCGCCGAGCGGACCAGGGAGATCGGCATCCGCAAGGCGCTCGGCGCGCCCCGCGCGGTCATCCTCGGCCAGTTCCTCGCCGAGTCCACCCTGCTGTCGGTGATCGGCGCCGGGCTGGGCGTGCTGGCCGGCGTCTTCGGCTCGCACTTCTCGGTGGTCGGCATCAAGCCGGTGGTGATCCCCGAGTCGGTGCTCGGCGCCTTCGGCATCGCCGTCGCCATCGGACTGTTCTTCGGCAGCTACCCCGCCAACCGGGCCGCCGCGCTGCGCCCGATCGACGCCCTCCGGCACGAGTAGAAGGAGACTCCTCCCATGTCTGACGACCAGGAGCTGCTGGCCACCGCGCCGGACGCCCGTGACATCACCGCCGAGCTGGCCGCGCCACCGCGCCGCAAGCTCCCCTGGCCGACCCTGGCGCTGGCCGGCTGCGTCATCGCCGTGCTCTCCTTCGCGGGCGGCGTCTGGTACCAGAAGGACAGCGGCACCAGCAGCGGCACCGGCAACCGGGCCGGGGCGGGAGGCGGCCAGTTCCCCGGCGGCGGCACCCGCGGCGGCTACGGCGGCTTCGGCGGGCAGGCGGGCGGGCAGGCGGGCGGCACCGGCCAGTTCCCCGGCGGCGCGGCGGGCGGCTTCACCCGCGGCACCGTGCAGTCGGTGGACGGCACCACCGTCTACCTGACCGAGGCGAACGGCACCACCGTCAAGATCACCACCGGCGACTCCACCAAGGTCACCACCACCAAGGAGGGCAAGGTCGGCGACCTGCAGCCCGGCCAGACCGTCACCGTGATGGGCAGCAAGGCCGAGGACGGCTCCTACAACGCCACCCAGCTCACCGAGGGCAACGCCGCGGGCGGTTTCGGTGGCCGCGGGGGCGCCGGCGGCGGCACCGGGGGAGGCGCGGGTACCGGTTCGGGTACGAGCGGATGACTAATCCAATCTTCATTCACTTTGCGTAGCCTGGTCGGGCTAGGGTCTGTCTGACGGTGTCCGGTCGGGTCAGCCCGGCGGACGCCGCGGACAGGCCCCGTGGTGTCCGGGGTGGCCCATTCGTCCGGCCGGGAGGCGGAGCAATCGTGTCAGGCGCAGTGCAGTCGAACCCGGCGGCGGCAGGACAGGCCGGGAGCGAGCCCTTCCTGCTGGTCGTGGACGACGAACCGAACATCCGCGAGCTGCTCTCGGCGAGTCTGCGCTTCTCCGGCT
This sequence comes from Kitasatospora sp. NPDC004272, assembly GCF_053603035.1. Classification (NCBI taxonomy): domain Bacteria; kingdom Bacillati; phylum Actinomycetota; class Actinomycetes; order Kitasatosporales; family Streptomycetaceae; genus Kitasatospora; species Kitasatospora sp. NPDC004272. Next base: position 19,688 of record NZ_JBSGET010000011.1, read on the forward strand.
TCCGGGTGGCCTCCGCCGCCACCGGCCAGGAGGCGCTGGACGCGGTCGCCGCCGAACGCCCCGACCTGGTCGTGCTGGACGTGATGCTGCCCGACCTGGACGGCTTCACCGTGGTGCAGCGCCTGCGCGACCAGACCCAGTGGCCGCAGAGCCCCGAGCACGTCCCGGTGCTGTTCCTGACCGCCAAGGACGGCACCGGCGACAAGGTGCAGGGCCTGGCGGTCGGCGCCGACGACTACGTCACCAAGCCGTTCAGCCTGGAGGAGCTGATCGCCCGGATCCGGGCGATCCTGCGCCGGGCCGGCGGCCCCGCCGACGACGGCCGCCTGGTGGTGGCCGACCTCACCCTGGACCCGACCGCGCACGAGGTCACCCGCGGCGGCGTCCCGGTCTCGCTCTCCCCCACCGAGTTCAAGCTGCTGCACTACCTGATGGCCAACGTCGGCCGGGTGGTCTCCAAGGCGCAGATCCTCGACCACGTGTGGGCGTACGACTTCGGCGGCGACCTGTCGATCGTCGAGTCGTACATCTCCTACCTGCGCCGCAAGCTCGACTCCGGCCCGGCGCACGGCCCCAAGCTGATCCACACGGTGCGCGGCATCGGCTACGCGCTGCGCCGCCCGCCGAACGGCTGAGATGGCCCGCTTCTCGCTGCGGGTGCGCCTGCTGGTGCTCGCGCTGCTGCTGGTCACCACCGGCCTGGTGGTGAGCGACACCCTGGTGCTGGGCACCGTCCGCGGGCAGCTGGTGGACCGGGCCGACGAGCAGCTCGACCGGTTCGCCGAACCGCTGTCGCACCGGACGCCGTCCAAGCAGAGCACCGTCTCGGTGTTCAGCAGCACCCAGACCGTCAGCCGCCGTTCCGGCCAGGGCCTGCCCAGCGAGTACGTGGTGCGCTACCTGGCCGAGGACGGCTCGGTGCTGTCGGTGATCCGGCAGCCGCTGAGCGAGTCCGACCCGGACCCGCAGCTGCCCGGGCTGGACCGCAAGGGGCTGACCGAGCGGCTGGACGAGCCGTTCACCGCCTCCGGGCCGCGGGCCACCGAGTGGCGCTCGCTGGTGCTGCCGCTGCAGCGCGGCGTGGCGGGCGACCCGGGGGCGCCCAAGTACGTGCAGGTCGCGGTGCCGCTGGCGGACGTGCAGTCCACCATCTCGCACCTGCGCACCACCTTCCTGACCATCGGCGGCGCGGTGCTGGTCGGCATCGCGGGCCTGGGCGCGCTCGCGGTGCGGGCCGGGCTGCGCCCGCTGCGCCAGCTGGAGGCGGGCGCCCAGCGGATCGCCGACGGCGACCTGTCGTACCGGATGCCGGAGCTGCCGGCCCGGACCGAGGCGGGCCGGCTGTCCGCGGCGCTGAACGGGATGCTCACCCACATCGAGACGGCGTTCGCCGCCCGGGCCGCCTCCGAGCAGCGGATGCGCCGCTTCGTCGCGGACGCCTCGCACGAGCTGCGCACCCCGCTGGCGGGCATCCGCGGCTTCGCCGAGCTGCACCGGATGGGCGCGCTGCAGGACGTGGACCGGGCGATGGACCGGATCGAGTCGGAGGCGGTGCGCCTCGGCGCGCTGGTCGAGGACCTGCTGCTGCTGGCCCGCCTGGACGAGGAGCGCCCGCTCAACCTGGCCCCGATGGACCTGCGCACGCTGGCCGCGGACGCCCTGCACGACCTGACCGCGCTGGACCCGGGCCGCCCGGTCGCGCTGACCGGCCCGAACGGCGAGGGCGCCCCGCAGGCCGCCCCGGTGCTGGGCGACGAGGCCCGGCTGCGCCAGGTGGTGACCAACCTGGTGGGCAACGCGGTCAAGCACACCCCGTCCGGCACCGCGGTGCGGATCGGCGTGGGCCGCTCGGAGGGCGGCTGCCTGCTGGAGGTCGCCGACCGGGGGCCGGGCCTGGACGAGGAGCAGGCCGTCCAGGTGTTCGAGCGCTTCTACCGGGCGGACGCCTCGCGCAGCCGCCGGGCCGGGGAGAGCGGCGGTTCGGGCCTGGGCCTGGCGATCGCCAGCGCCCTGGTGTCGGCGCACGGCGGCGAGCTGACCCTGCGCACCGCGCCGGGCGACGGCGCGGCCTTCCGGCTCTCGCTGCCGCACCAGCACTGACCCTTCGGGGGCCCGCTGACCCCGGGTCAGCCGCTCCCGGTCCGAAACGCCACCCCCTGCGACCGCTCCGATAAGCATCATGGATACTGACCTTGTGAACGTGTTCACGTTCACAAGCGGACAAGCTTGGGATGGTACGGCGCGTTCGCGTGTTAGATCTTCCTTTTGTCCGGTATAGGCAGATTCCGAGAGAGGGCGCAGTGGACCTAGCAGTCGCTCACGAGACCGTCTCGCGTTGGCAGTTCGGCATCACCACCGTCTACCACTTCCTGTTCGTGCCCCTCACGATCAGCCTGGCCTCGATCGTGGCCGGCCTGCAGACCGCCTGGGTGCGCACGGGCAAGGAGAAGTACTTCCACGCCACCAAGTTCTGGGGCAAGCTCTTCCTGATCAACATCGCCATGGGCGTGGTCACCGGCATCGTCCAGGAGTTCCAGTTCGGCATGAACTGGTCCGACTACTCCCGCTTCGTCGGCGACGTGTTCGGCGCCCCGCTGGCGATGGAGGCGCTGATCGCCTTCTTCTTCGAGTCCACCTTCATCGGCCTGTGGATCTTCGGCTGGGACCGGCTCCCGAAGAAGGTCCACCTGACCTGCATCTGGCTGGTCGCGATCGGCACCGCGCTCTCCGCGTACTTCATCCTGGCCGCGAACTCCTGGATGCAGCACCCGGTCGGCTACAAGATCGACCCGGCCACCGGGAAGGCCCAGCTCACCGACATCGTCCGGGTGCTGACCCAGAACACCACCGTCGTCCAGGTCTTCCACACCCTCACCGCCGCCTTCCTCACCGGCGCCGCCTTCGTGGTCGGCATCGCCAGCTACCACCTGTGGCGGGCCAAGCGGGGCAAGGAGACCGACCGGCGCAAGACCGCCGCGATGCGCACCTCGCTGCGGGTCGGCCTGGCCATCGCCGTGGTGGCCGGCCTGGGCACCGCGATCAGCGGCGACACCCTCGGCAAGGTGATGTTCGAGCAGCAGCCGATGAAGATGGCCGCCGCCGAGGCCCTGTGGGACACCCAGGCGCCCGCCCCGTTCTCGGTCTTCGCGGTCGGCGACGTGTCCAAGGGCCACAACTCGGTCGAGCTGGAGATCCCCGGGATACTGTCCTTCCTCGCCCACAACGACTTCTCGTCCTCGGTGCCCGGCATCAACGACACCGCCGCCGCCGAGGCGGCGAAGTACGGCGGACAGCCCGACGACTACATCCCCAACATCTTCGTCACCTACTGGGGCTTCCGGCTGATGATCGGTTTCGGCATGACGTCCTTCGCCGCCGCGCTGATCGGCCTGTGGACCACCCGCCGGAAGTTCTGGCTCGCCCCCGAGCACCGCACCGGCGAGGACGAGCCGCCGAAGCTGATGCTCACCAAGAACCGCGAGATGAACGTCTTCTTCACCCGGTGGAGCTGGCGGATCGGCATCCTCACCATGGGCTTCCCGCTGGTCGCCAACAGCTTCGGCTGGATCTTCACCGAGATGGGCCGCCAGCCCTGGGTGGTGTTCGGCCTGATGCGCACCCGCGACGCGGTCTCCCCCAACGTCACCGTCGGCACCCAGGTGGTCGGCCTGACCACGCTGACCGTGCTCTACGCGATCCTCGCCGTCATCGAGGTCAAGCTGCTCGCCAAGTACGCCGCCGCCGGGCCCGACACCTCCGAGCAGCCGCCCGCCAAGGACCCGACCCTGCGCGGCCCCTCCGACGACGAGGACGCCGACCAGCCCCTCGCCTTCGCGTACTGAGGACGGATCACATGCACCTGCACGACCTCTGGTTCGTCCTGATCGCCGTCCTGTGGATCGGCTACTTCTTCCTGGAGGGCTTCGACTTCGGCATCGGCATCCTCACCCGGCTGCTGGCCCGCGACACCGCCGAGCGCCGCGTCCTGATCAACACCATCGGCCCGGTCTGGGACGGCAACGAGGTCTGGCTGCTCACCGCGGGCGGCGCCACCTTCGCGGCCTTCCCCGACTGGTACGCCACCCTGTTCAGCGGCTTCTTCATCCCGCTGCTGCTGATCCTGGTCTGCCTGATCGTCCGCGGCGTCTCCTTCGAGTACCGGCACCAGCGCAGCGGCGAACGCTGGCAGCGCAACTGGGAACTGGCCATCTTCTGGACCTCGCTGCTGCCCGCCTTCCTGTGGGGCGTCGCCTTCGCCAACATCGTGCACGGCGTCGACATCGACGCCGACAAGAACTACGTCGGCACCCTCTGGGACCTGCTGAACCCGTACGCGCTGCTCGGCGGCCTCACCACCCTGACGCTGTTCACCTTCCACGGCGCGGTGTTCGCCTCGCTCAAGACCGCCGGCGAGATCCGGGTCCGGGCCCGCGCCCAGGCCACCGCGCTCGGCCTGGCCACCGCGGTGCTCGCCCTGGTCTTCCTGGTCTGGACGCAGGCGCACTCCGGCAACGGCTGGAGCCTGGCCGCGCTGGTCGTCGCCGTCCTCGCCCTGCTCGGTGCGCTCGGCGCCAACCGGCTGGCCCGCGAGGGCTGGGCGTTCGCGCTCAGCGGCCTGACCGTCGTCGCCGCCGTCGGGATGCTCTTCCTGTCGCTGTTCCCCGACGTGATGCCCTCCACGCTGAACCCGGACTGGTCGCTGACCGTCACCAACGCCTCGTCCTCGCCCTACACGCTCAAGGTGATGACGGTCGTCGCGGTGGTCTTCACCCCGCTCGTGCTGCTCTACCAGGGCTGGACGTACTGGGTCTTCCGCCGCCGGATCGGCGTCCAGCACATCCCCGCCGCCGCGCACCACTGACCGCAGGAGCAGAACAGATGGACCGCCAGCAGCGGACGCGCCCGATCGACCCCCGGCTGCTGGCGCACGCCCGCACCACCCGCGCCTTTCTCGCCGGATCCGTCCTCCTCGGCGGGGCGGGCGCGCTCCTGCTGATCGCCCAGGCCGCGCTGATCGCCTCGCTGGTGGTCGGCGCCTTCCAGGACGGCCGGCCCGGGATGTGGGGGCAGCTGCTCGGCCTGGCGGGCGTCTCGCTCGGCCGGGCCCTGGTCGCCTGGCTCACCGAACTCACCGCCCACCGCTCGGTGGCCACCGTGAAGTCCACCCTGCGCCGCCGGCTGCTCGACCACGCCACCGCGCTCGGCCCCGGCTACCTCACCGGCCGCCGCACCGGCGACCTCGCCACCCTCGCCACCCGCGGCGTCGACGCCCTCGACGACTACTTCGCCCGCTACCTCCCGCAGCTCGCCCTCGCCGTGGTCGTCCCGCTGGTGGTGCTGGTCCGGATCCTCGGCGCCGACTGGGAGTCCGCCGCGATCGTCTGCGTCACCCTGCCGCTGATCCCGCTGTTCATGATCCTGATCGGGTACGCCACCCAGGCCCGCACCGACCGCCAGTTCGCCGGACTCTCCCGGCTCTCCCACCACTTCCTCGACGTGGTCGCCGGACTGCCCACCCTCAAGGTCTTCGGCCGGGCCCGCGCCCAGGCCGCCGCGATCGGCCGGATCACCGAGGACTACCGGCGCGCCACCCTGCGCACCCTGCGGCTCGCCTTCGTCTCCTCCTTCGCGCTGGAACTGCTCTCCACCCTCTCGGTCGCCCTGGTCGCCGTCTCGATCGGCTTCCGGCTGGTCAACGGCACCCTCGACCTGGAGACCGGCCTGCTGGTGCTCGTCCTCGCCCCCGAGGTCTACCTGCCGATCCGCCAGGTCGGCGCGCTCTTCCACTCCAGCGCGGAGGGCCTGGCCGCCGCCGGACGGATCTTCGAGGTGCTGGAGACCCCGCTCCCGGCCACCGGCACCCGGCCCGCCCCGACCGGCACCGACCTGCGGGTCGAGGACCTGACGGTGCGCCACCCCGGCCGCGGCGGCGCGACCCTGTCCGGCTTCTCGATGACCGTCCCGGCCGGGCGCACCACCGTCCTCACCGGCCCGAGCGGCGCCGGCAAGTCCACCCTCGCCGCCGCCCTGCTCGGCTTCGTCCGCCCCGACGGCGGCCGGGTCCTGCTCGGCGAGCAGGACCTCGCCGACACCGACCCGGCCGACTGGCACGCCCAGGTCGCCTGGGTCCCGCAGCACCCGCACCTGTTCGCCGGCACCGTCGCCGAGAACGTCCGGCTCGCCCGCCCCGACGCGAGCGAGGAGCGGCTCGCCGCCGCCCTCGCCGCCGCGCACGTCGACTTCACCACCCTCGACGCCCGCCTCGCCGAGAACGGCCACGGCCTCTCCGCCGGCCAGCGCCAGCGCCTCGCGCTGGCCCGCGCCCTGCTCGCCGACCGCCCCGTCCTGATCCTCGACGAACCCACCGCCCACCTCGACCCCGTCACCGAGGCCGCCCTCCTCGACACCCTGCGCACCCTCGACCGCACCGTCCTGCTCATCACCCACCGCCCGGCCCTCACCGCCCTCGCCGACCACCACGTCCACCTCCCGGGGCCGTCGCAGGCGCGGAACCAGGGGCGCGGGGAACTGCGCGAAGCGGAAGGCACCGTCCCGCAGACCCGGCACGACAATGACCTGCCGCTCGAAGGGGCCGCCCGGCAGGGCACGGACCGCAGGACGGAGGATGCGTCGGAGCCCGACCCGGCCGCCGCCCGGCCCGCGCAGTTCCCCACGCCCCCGGGTGTCGTCGCCCGCGTTCCCCGGTTCTGGCTCGCCGTCCTGCTCGGCGCCCTCGCGCTGGGCTGCGCCGTCGCGCTGATGGGCACCTCCGGCTGGCTGATCTCGCGGGCCTCGCAGATGCCGCCGGTGCTGTACCTGATGGTCGCGGTGACCTCGGTGCGGGCGTTCGGCATCGGACGGAGCGTGTTCCGGTACGCGGAGCGGCTGGTGGCGCACGACGCGGTGCTGAAGGCGCTGGGCGGGGTGCGGACGGCGGTCTACCGCAGGCTGGAGCGGCTGGCCCCGGCCGGGCTGCCGCAGTTCCGGCGCGGCGACCTGCTGTCCCGGCTGGTCGCGGACGTCGACGCGGTGCAGGACTTCCACCTGCGCTGGCGGCTCCCGGCCGCCGTGGCGGTGCTGGTCTCGCTGGGCGCCTCGGCGGCGCTGGCCGCGTTCCTGCCGCTCGCCGGCCTGGTGCTGGCGCTCGGGCTGCTGCTGGCGGGCGCGGCCGTCCCGGCGCTGGAGCGGCGGGTCTCCGGCCGGACGGAGCGCCGGCACGCGCCCGCGCGCGGCGAGCTGGCGACCGCGGTGGTCGACACCCTGACCGGCACGGCCGAGCTGACCGTCGCGGGCGCGCTGCCGGGCCGGCTGGGCGCGGCGGCCGACGCCGACGGCGTGCTGACCCGGCTGGCGGCCCGCTCGGCCGCTGCGGGCGGCCTCTCGGCGGGGCTGGTGGCGCTGGTGTCGGGCCTGACGGTGGCGGCGGCGTCGGCGGTCGGGGTGAGCGCGGTGGCGGCGGGGACGCTGCCGGGGGTGTGCCTGGCGGTGGTGGTGCTGACGCCGCTGGCCGCGTTCGAGGCAGTGGCCGGGATGCCGCTCGCGGTCCGGCACCGGGAGCGGGCCCGGGCCGCCCGGGAGCGGCTGGAGCAGGTGCTGGCCGCCCCGCTCCCGGTCCGCGAGCCGGCCGCGCCGCAGCCGCTTCCCGCCGTCCAACTCCCCATCACTGTCAACGACTTGACGGTGCGCTGGCCGGGCGCCGAGCGGGACGCGCTGTCCGGCGTCGGCCTGGAACTGGCGGCCGGGCGGCGGATCGCGGTGGTCGGGGCGTCCGGGTCGGGCAAGACCACGCTGGCGCAGGCGCTGCTGCGCTTCGTCGAGCCCACGGCCGGGTCGGTGCTGCTGGCCGGCCGCACCGACACCCGGCAGCTGGCGGGCGAGGACGTCCGCCGGGTGGTCGGGCTGTGCGCGCAGGACGCGCACGTCTTCGACAGTTCGGTCCGGGAGAACCTGCGCCTCGCCCGGCCGGACGCCGACGAGGCGGCGCTGCGGGCGGCGCTGGCCCGGGCCCGGCTGCTGGAGTGGGTGGACGGCCTGCCGGCGGGCCTGGACACCATGGTCGGCGAGCACGGGGCCCGGCTGTCGGGCGGCCAGCGCCAGCGCCTCGCACTGGCCCGGGCGCTGCTCGCGGACTTCCCGGTGCTGGTGCTGGACGAGCCCGCCGAGCACCTGGACGTCGCCACCGCGGACGCGCTGACCGCCGACCTGCTGGCCGCCACCGCGGGCCGCACCACGCTGCTGATCACCCACCGGCTGGCCGGGCTGGACGACGGCAGCGTGGACGAGGTGCTGGTGCTGGACGGCGGCCGGGTGGTCGAGCGCGGCCGCTGGTCGGAGCTGGCGGCCCGGCCGGGCGGCCGGCTGGCGGGGATGGTCGAGCGGGAACGGGCGGGCGAGCCGGCGGCCGGGCCTGCGGGCGGGCCGCCAGCCGAGGCGGCGGGCGAGCGGGTGGCGGCCTGATCCGGTCCGGCCGTCCCGGGGAATGGGGCAAACCATGACAGACGTGCACACTGGTGACATGCAGACGCCGGAGGAGCCGGCCGCCACGGGCGGCCGGCCGCGCATCCCCGAGATCTCCTCGCTCGGGCTGGACACCCTGGTCACCGAGGTCTCCGAGCGGCTCCAGTCGGCCGCCGCGGTCACCGACCGGATGCAGCGGCTGCTGGAGGCGGTGGTGTCGGTCGGCGCGGGCCTGGACCCGCACGCCACCCTGCAGCGGATCGCCGCGGGCGCGGCCGAGCTGGTGGACGCCGACTACGCGGCGATGGGCGTGGTGAACCCGAACGGCAGCGGCCTGTCGGACTTCATCCACATCGGCATCGACGACCGGACGGCGAAGCGGATCGGCCACCTGCCCACCGGCCAAGGCATCCTGGGCGCGCTGATCGACGACCCGCGGCCGCTGCGGCTGACCGACCTGTCCACCGACCCGCGCTCGGTCGGCTTCCCGCCGCACCACCCGCCGATGGTGTCCTTCCTCGGGGTGCCGATCCGGGTCCGCGGCGAGGTGTTCGGCAACCTCTACCTGACCGGCAAGAAGGGCGGCGGCGCCTTCACGCCCGAGGACGAGCAGGTGGTGCTGGCGCTCGGCGCGGCCGCGGGCGTGGCGATCGAGAACTCCCGGCTGTACGAGCAGGGCCGCCGCCGCGAGCGCTGGATCACCGGCGCGGCCGCGGTCACCACCTCGCTGCTGTCCACCGACGAGGCGCAGATCGCGCTGACGGTCGCCGCCGAGCAGGTCCGCGAGCTCGCCGACGGCGCACTGGGGATGATCCTGCTCCCGGCCGGCGAGGACCGGATGCGGGTGGCGCACGCCTCCGGCGAGCGGGCCGACCACCTGACCGGCGAACTGCTGCCGGAGGGCGGCTTCGCCCCCCGGCTGCTGGCCGGCGAGGCGCTCTACCTGGACGACCTGGCGACCGCCCCGGCGACCGCCTCCGACGCCCAGTTCGACCGGCTGGCCCGGGAGTTCGGCCCGGCGATGGCGGTGCCGATGGTCTCCGCGGGCCGGGTGCTGGGCGCGCTGTGCGTGTGGCGCGAGGCCGGGACGGTGCCGTTCACCGACACCGAACGGCAGCTCTCCCAGACCTTCGCCTCGCAGGCCGCGCTCGCCCTGCGGCTGGCCGAGTACCAGCGCAACCAGCAGCGGCTGGCGGTCTTCCAGGACCGCGACCGGATCGCCCGCGACCTGCACGACCTGGTCATCCAGCGGCTCTTCGCCACCGGCATGATGCTGGAGTCGGCCGCCCGCCGGGCCGTCGTCCCCGAGGTGCAGGAGCGGCTCGGCCAGGCCGTGGACGAGCTGGACGCCACCATCCAGGAGGTCCGCACCACCATCTACGCGCTCCAGCACGGCGACACCGACGACCAGCCGGACACCCTGCGCACCCGGGTGCTGCGCGAGGGCAGCCAGGCCGCGGCGGCGCTCGGCTTCAAGCCCACCGTCACCTTCGCCGGCCCGGTGGAGAGCCTGGTCGGCGAGAAGACCTCCCGCCAACTGCTGGCCGCGCTGCGCGAGATGCTCTCCAACACGGCCCGGCACGCCCGCGCCTCCCGGGTCGCGGTCGAACTGGACGCCACCGTCCACCTCGGCGAGGACGGCCGCCCGCTCTCCCCCTCGCCCACCCGCACCGGCCCGCCCGGCGTCCTGCTCACCGTCACCGACGACGGCGTCGGCATCCCGGAGGGCGGCCGCCGCTCCGGCCTGCGCAACCTCACCCGCCGGGCCGAGGCGCTCGGCGGCGACGCCTGGCACGAGACCGGCCCGCACGGCAAGGGCACCCGGGTCCGCTGGACCGCCCGGCTCTGACGACGGCGCTCCGGCCGTCGCGGCGGCCCGGCCGGTCAGGGCGGCCCGTTCGTCGCGGCGGCCCGGCCGGTCAGGGCGGCCCGGCCGGTCAGGGCGGCCCGTTCGTCGCGGCGGCCCGGCCGTCACGGCGGCCCGTTCGTCACGGCGGCCCGTTCGTCACGGCGGCTCGGGCATCGATCGGGCCGGACGGGGCAGGCGCGGTCGCATGGGAGAGATCAGGGTCGGCGCCTGCTCCTGGACGGACAAGGAACTGCTGGCCAGCGGCTGGTACCCGGCGGGCCGCCGGGACGCCGAGGGCCGGCTGCGCCACTACGCGACCAGGTTCCCGGTCGTCGAGGTCGACGCCACCTACTACGCGCTGCCCAGCACCCGCAACAGCACCCTGTGGGTCGAGCGCACGCCCGCCGGGTTCCGCTTCGACGTGAAGGCGTTCTCGCTGCTCACCGGCCACCCCACCCGGGCCGCCGCACTGCCCGCCGACCTGCGTCCGGCCGGGCGGGACGGCCCGGTGCGGCGGGACGACCCGGGGCTGCTGGACGAGGTGTGGGCCCGGTTCGGCGGCGCCCTGGAACCGCTGCGCGCGGCCGGCCGGCTCGGCACCCTGCTGTTCCAGTTCCCGCCGCGGCTGGCGCCGGACGCGTCGGCCCGGGCGCTGCTGCGCGAGTGCCGCGAGCGCACCGCGGGCTGGCCGCTGGCGGTGGAGTTCCGCCACCCCGACTGGTGGCGGCCCGACCTCGCCGCCGGCACCCGCGCCCTGCTGGCCGAGCTGGACGCGGCCGCCGTCGCCGTGGACACCGCGCAGGGCCTGCCCACCTCGATGCCGCCGGTCGCCCCGGTCACCTCCCCGCGCCTCGCGGTGGTCCGCTTCCACGGCCGCAGCCCGGCCTGGGGCACCGGCTCGAAGGAGGACCGCTTCCGCCACGACTACCCGCCGGAGGAACTCGCCGCCTGGCTGCCGCGGGTGCGCGCGATGGCCGACCGGGCCCGGGAGGTGCACGTCCTGTTCAACAACTGCTGCGGCGACGCCGCCGTCCGGGCCGCCGGAACGATGGCCGACCTGCTCGGCCTGGACCCGCCCCGGGGGCCGGAGCCTCCCCCGGAGCCGGAGCTGGACCTGGGCCTGTGAGGGCGGGCGGAGGTCAGAGCAGCGTCTCGATGACCGCGGCGACGCCGTCCTGCTCGTTGCTGACGGTGTGCTGCGCCACGGCGGCCAGCACCAGCGGGTGGGCGTTGGCGACGGCGTAGGACTGGCCGGCCCAGGCCAGCATCTCCAGGTCGTTGGGCATGTCGCCGAAGGCCACCACCTCGGCCGCGTCGATGCCCTGCTGGGCGCACCAGCGGGCCAGGCTGCTGGCCTTGGTGACACCGGGGGCGCTGATCTCCACCAGCGGGATCGGGCTGGAGCGGGTCACCTCGGCGAGCGGGCCGACGGCGGCCCGGGCCCGGTCCAGGAACTCGTCGGGGGAGAGGTCGGGGTGCTTGCCCAGGATCTTGAACAGGCCGTCGACCTGCCCGGCGGCGAGCAGCTCGGCGGCGGTGCCCACCGGGTGCTCCTTGTCGGACTCCCACATCACCACGTTGTACCCCGGCTCCCGGGCGAAGCCGCCCGGGAACTCGAACGCGAAGGCGGTGCCGGGCAGTTCGGCCTGCAGCCGCTCCACCACGGTGAGCGTCCCGGCCGGGTCGAGCGGGCTGGTCTCCAGCAGCTCGCCGCGCCGGACGTCGACCACCGCGCCGCCGTTGGAGCAGATCGCCACCCCGTGCCCGCCGATGTGCGGGCCGAGGTGCCGCATCCAGCGCGGCGGCCGCCCGGTGACGAACACCACCTGCACCCCGGCGGCCTCGGCTGCGGCCAGCGCGGCGGCCGTCCGGGCGGTCACCGTGCCGCCGGAGCACAGCAGCGTGCCGTCGAGGTCGGTGGCGATCAGGCGGGGGCGCGGCGAGGGGGTCATCCATCCATCTTCGCGCACTCGCCGGACAACCGGACCCGCCCGGCGCGCACTCGCCCGGCGCGGACCCGCCCGGTGGCGGCGGGCGCACCCCGCCCTGGGCTACTGCGGGGGAACACCGCCGCCTAGAGTTTCACCACGGAACGGGGCGGACACGGCCGGACGCGGATCGAATGGGGCGGAGAACGTGGCGAACACGGGCATGGGCGGGGGCTACGGGCCGGGCGGGGGGCCGCAGTCCGGCCCCGGCAGCACCGAGTACTGGCAGGCGATGGCCGACTCCGCGGAGCGGGAGACCCGTCGGCGGCGGATGCTGCGGATCGTCGCCGTCGCCGCCGGGGTGGTCGTGCTCGGCGGCGGCGCCCTGGCGCTGGCGCTGACCATGTCCGACGACGGTCCGACGACCCGGGCGCAGCAGAGCAGCAGCGCCCCGCCGCCCGAACCGGCCACCGTCACACCCAAGTTGACGCTCGGTCCGACCGCGAAGCTGGACACCGCGACCGGTCACGAGGGGCAGTCGCTGCTGCTGGGCGGCACCCCGCAGGGCTTCGCCGAGTCGGAGACCGGGGCGGTGGACACCGGTGCCGACTTCACCGTCTCGGCGCTGGTCCGGATCGACGTCGACACCACCCCGAAGGCGGCTGTCTCGCAGAACGGCACCCAGTTCTTCTCGTTCTTCCTCGGCCGGGACGACGCGTCCGACAAGCTCCGCAACCGCTGGGTCTTCAAGGTGCAGACCGACTCCGAGATCGCCAAGAGCGCGACGGCGGCCTCCCAGGCCGAGGCCGTCACCGGCCGCTGGACCCTGCTCACCGGCGTCTACAGCAAGAAGGACGGCACCATCTCGCTGTACGTCGACGGCGTCCTCGCCCAGACCACCGAGGCGCCGCGGGTGCTCGCCTCCACCGGCCCGCTGGAGTTCGGCCGGATCCGCTACAGCGGCCTGTGGGTGAAGCCCTGGAACGGCGCGATCGCGGACGTCCGGGTCTGGAAGAAGGCGCTCACCGCCGAGCAGGTCGACGCCGTCCGGTCCGCCGGGAAGGACGCCCCGTCGCCGTTCGCACGCTTCGTCGCCCCCTGACCCGCTCCCGCCTCCGCCCTCTCCCCGCTCCCCGGTCGGCCGGACGCCCGGTCGGTCTCCGCGACTCCCGCGGAGGCCGACCGGGTGCTGCGCGGGCGCCGAGCGGGCGTCCAGCCGGCGTCAAGTGGGCGGTCAGCCCAGGCCGTTGACCCGCTTGTACTCCAGCGCGTACGCCAGCTTGCCCGGCTTGGCGTCCGAGTAGGGCTTGCTCAGCTTGTCGAACTCGCCCTTGTTGGCGGCCTTCCCGGCGTTCCACTGGTCCAGCGCGTCCAGGCCGCCGGCGGTGAAGCCGCTGCCGATCGGCGCGGTCTTCGGCAGCGCGGTCATCGCCCGGGTGGTGCCCTCGACCGCGGCCAGGTAGCTGGTCAGGTCGTTGCGGTCCCAGGCCGACAGGTCGACCGGCGCGGCGTCCCGGATCCAGCTGCCCCAGTAGAACTCCTGGAACGGCACCGAGTCCTGGGTGTAGCCGATGTCGCGGCCGAAGTAGAGCAGGCTGCGGTACTTGTCGTCCTGGAAGTTCGCCAGCCCGACCGAGGTCGGCAGCTTGTTGACCTTGACGGGGTTGCCCTCGGGGTCGCTCAGGTACACCCACTTCTCGGCCTGCATCCGCGCCCAGAAGTCCTTCTGGGTCAGCGTGCTCAGGTTGGCCAGCACCCGCAGCCGCACGTGCAGGTCCGCGCCGCCGTCCGGGGTCTCGTAGAACGAGGTCAGGGTGTGGTGCCCGTCGGTCAGGAACGGCTCGCCGCCCGGGCCGATCACCACGGTCTTCATCGCGGCGGTGCTGTCCGCGGTCTCGCCGCCCACCGGCAGCGTGCAGGTGAACGAGGACGGGTCGTCCAGGCGCGCGCCCGGCTGCACCGCGACCGCCTCGATCCGGCCGTCGGCCTCGCACCAGTCGCTGAACTTCTTGTTGACCGCGTCCTTGCCCAGGGTGTACCGGCCGAGCTTGTAGTACACCTCGTCGTAGCCGAGCGACGGCTGGGTCGGGTGCACGTCGCCGATCCGCACGTCCAGCAGCTGGCCCGGCTCGGCGCACAGGTACGGGGCGAAGGGCGTCTTTCGGTTGTCGTGACCGCAGAACGAGGGACGCTCACCCGGCGCCCCGGGCGCGGCGAACGCGGCCGGAGCGGTGGTGGCGACGCTGGCCAGGGCCGCGCCGACCGCCAGCAGCGGCACGGCGGACGGGACTCGGAAACGCATGGCACTCCCTGCGAAATGGCTGGATTCGACCGGTGAGCGTGCCAGCGCCCGGCCAACGCCAGGGGGCACCCCCGTGGACTCCCGGAGAACGCACCAGAACGAAATCCGCCCGCCCGCCCGCCCGCGCGGCCGCGGCCCGCGCCGGCGACCCCGGAGTTCGCCCAGCACGTGGAGGGCTCGCACCAGGAGTCGACGGCGACGGTGCAGCGCCTGGGCGAGGCGTACGAGTCGGCGCCGCGCTCGGCGAGATCGGCGAGCAAGCGTGCATCCGTGCCCACGGCACTGCGCTAGCGGGTGCACGGACACCGTCCCCCGCCCTTCCCGGTGACCACGGTGGCGCCGGGTCCGTGCGTCCGCGTGCGGTGCCGGATTCCGGCCCGACGACGATTCGCCGGACCATTTGGCGGAAAATCTTCGGTGCGAACAAAAATGCGAGCAGCGTTAATTTTTTCGTCCGGACGTGATTGTGCCTTCGCGCGCCGGTGGCTCCCCGGCGGCCGGGTCGCGGCAGTCGGGCGAACCGGTCCACCGGTCGCCTCGAATCAGCAGTTCGGGCCGTTGATCGACGGGGCGGCGCGGTGGCCGAACGGCCTCGCGGCCGGCGGCGGAGAAGGCGACGCGCCGGCGGGGGCGCGCATATCGGCGCTGCGGCTCGCCCGCGGGGCGAAATGCACGCCCGGTGCGTTTATTGCGCCGGAACGGAATCCGCGCTCCGTTGTTCACAAACTCGTAGGGAATCAATACTTCTGGTTGTCGCACCGGCGGCGAGGGGCTCCCCCTGCACCGCCGGCCGGCGCCACGGCCCGTCCGCACCCCCGCGCCGAGGAGGTTCCGTTGGACAACCGCTACGAGGCGTACGCCTACGCAGACCCGCTCTTCTACGACTCCCCCCGCCGTTGGAGCGCCGCCGAGGAGTTCGACGCCGTCGCCCGCCCGCTGCCGGCCGGTTGGGAGCGCGGCGACCTGGAGATCTGGGCCGTGGTCAGGCCCACCGGGGTGCGGTTGCCGGACCAGGGCTGGAAGGTCCACGTGTCCTCGTGCGCCGAGGACGCCGAAGACGTGCTGGAGACGGTCTTCGCGTACTGCCTGCGGGAGCGGATCGCCTTCAAGTTCCTCCGCGGACTGCCGATCCTCCAGGTCCAGAACTCCAAGTACGCGGCGCGCGGCGCCAGCGGTAAGTTCTGCACGATCTACCCGGTCGACGACGACGCGCTGGAGCGATGTCTCGACGGCCTCGGTCCGCTGCTCGCCGGGCGGCGCGGTCCGTATGTCCTCAGCGACCTGCGCTGGGGCGAGGGCCCGCTCTACCTGCGGTACGGCGGCTTCGCCGAGCAGTACTGCCACAACGAGGCGGGCGAGCGGGTGCTCGCACTCACCCGCCCCGACGGCCGGCGGGTGCCCGACGTGCGCGGACCCGGGTTCGCCGTACCCGACTGGGCGCCGGTGCCGCCCTTCGTGGCCGCCGCCGTCGCGGCCCGCGCCGCCCGGC
This sequence comes from Kitasatospora sp. NPDC004272, assembly GCF_053603035.1. Taxonomy (NCBI): domain Bacteria; kingdom Bacillati; phylum Actinomycetota; class Actinomycetes; order Kitasatosporales; family Streptomycetaceae; genus Kitasatospora; species Kitasatospora sp. NPDC004272. The sequence goes on from NZ_JBSGET010000011.1 coordinate 35,713, forward strand.
GCGACGACCGACTGCCCTACACCGTCGAGCGCGTGCTGCACTTCTCCAACGCCGGTGGCGTCTACCTGGGGCGCGCCGCCGGGGCGGACGGCCCGCAGGTGGTGCTCAAGGAGGCCCGTCCGCTCGCCGGCCTCGACCAGCGCGGGGTGGACGCCGTCACCCGGCTCCGCAACGAGCACCGGGTCCTGACCCGGCTCGCCGGTCTGCCCGGAGTGCCGGAGCAGTACGGGCTGCTGACGGTCTGGGAGCACGAGTTCCTGGTCCAGGAGTACGTCGAGGGCCGTTCGCTCAGCGAATGGCTGACCGCCCAGTACCCGCTCGTCCACCCGGACGCCGACCCGGACGCCGTCGCCGCCTACACCCGCGACGCCCTCGGGATCGTCGACCGGCTGGAACGGACGCTGGCCGGCATCCATGACCGCGGAGTGGTGTTCGGTGACCTCCACCCCCGCAACCTGATCCTGCGCCCGGACGGCGAGCTCTGCTTCATCGACTTCGAACTGGCCAGCACGGCCGAGGAGTTCATCCGCCCGGCGCTCGGTGCCGCCGGCTTCACCGCACCGAAGGGCTACACCGGAGCGGAGATCGACCGCTACGCGCTGGCCGCCGTCCGACTCTGGCTGTTCTACCCGCTGGCGCAGCTCCCCGCGCTCGACCCCGGCAAGGCCGGGGAACTCGCCGACGCCATCGAGGCCCGCTTCCCCGTCCCGGCCGGGTTCACGGAGCCGATCCGCCGCTACCTCGGTGCCGCCCCGCGCGACGGCCGGGCCGAACGGCCCGAACTGGGCCGGGGGCGCGCCGAGGCGCGCGCCCTGCTGGCCGCGGCGGAGCCGGACTGGCCCCGGATCAGGGACGCCCTGGCCGACGGGATCGCCGCCACGGCCACCCCCGACCGCACCGACCGGCTGTTCCCCGGCGACGTCGCCCAGTTCACCCAGGGCGGGCTCGGGATCGCCCACGGTGCCGCGGGCGTCCTGTACGCCCTGCACGCCACCGGCGCCGCCGTCGACCCCGAGCACGTCCGCTGGCTCGTCGACGCCGCCCGCACCCGGGCCACCGTGCCCGGCCTCTACCACGGCAGCCACGGCGTCGCGTACGTCCTCGACCTGCTCGGCGAGCGCGAGGCGGCCCTCCGCCTGCTCGAACGCGCAGCCCCGCCGACCCGTCCGCCGGGCCCCGGGGCGACCGGCGAACGGGCCGGCGGGGACCCGGGCACCGGGCTGGCGACGGGCGGGCCCGGCATCGCCCTGGCACTGCTGCACTTCGCGGCCGCCCTCGACGACGAACGGTACCTGGACGACGCCCTCGCCCTCGCCCGCTCCGCGGCCGCCACCCTGGAGAAGGCCGGACGGGCGGACCCCCGGCGGCGCGCCGGTCTGATCGCCGGTGCCTCCGGGGCCGCCCTGGCCCTCGTCCGGCTGGCCGAGCACACCGGTGACCGGACCCTGTTGGACCAGGCCGAGACGCTCCTCGAACTCGACCTCGACCGCTGTGCCGCCGTCGCCGACGGCACCGTCCAGGTCGTCGACGGACGCCGTGTCCTGCCGTACGTCGAGACCGGCAGCGTCGGCATCGGGCTCGCCGTCGACGCCCTGCTCGCCCACCGGCCGGACAGTCCCACCGGCCGGCACCAGGCGGCGATCCGCCGCGCCGCGGAACCCGAATTCATCATCCAGCCGGGCCTGTTCAACGGCCGGGCCGGACTGATCGGCTACCTCGCACTCACCCGGCACCGGACGGTGGAAGCCGACGACCGGAGGCTGCTCGACCGCCACCGCGCCCTGCTGGCCCTGCACCAGGTCACCTACCGGGGCCACCCCGCCTTCCCCGGGGACCAGTTGCTGCGGCTGTCCGCCGACCTGGCCACCGGCTCCGCCGGCATCCTGCTCGCCCTGGGCACGGCCCTGGCCGGAACCCCGTTCCTGCCCTGGACCGGTGCAGGGGAGCGCAACTGACGCCGCACCGGGAACGGCCGCGCGTCACCACCGGGCGCACCCCGCGCCCCCACCGAACTCCCGGCCGTCCGGCCGGGTGGGTCACAGTAGTGAGAAGGAGAAACGTCATGGCGATCCTCGACCTCCAGACCATGGAGCTGCCCGAGACCGAGGCGGCCCCGATCGACGACACCCTCGCCAGCACCAGCTCGCTGAGCGTCCTCAACTGCGGGACCAGCACGGTCAGCACGCTCCTCTGCCTGTGACCTGACCCCGCACCGCTCGCGGCGCGGAAAGGCAGAAACGCCGGTCGGGCCCCGCACCACGGGCCCGACCGGTCTCCGGGCCGCAGCTCACCGCTGCGGCCCGGTCCACGTCCGGCCCCGCGCCCCGCGCCCCCCGAGTCCCGTTCAAGCAGAGAGGTTGGCCGTGGCCGTCGACCGTTCCCCCCGGACCACCCCGAGCGTCGCCGACCCGTCCCGGCTCCGGCTGCGCCGCGAACTCACCTCCCACCCGGTCCGACTGGCCTGCGCCCTGCTGCTCGCCCTCGGTGCCACCGCCGCCGGCCTCTCCCTCCCGCTCCTGGTGCAGGAGGTCGTCGCCGACTTCTCCGCCCACCGGCCGCTCGGCCCCGACCTGCTGCTGATGTGCGCGGCGGCCGTCGCCGGTGCGCTCGCCCAGACCGGTTCGGGATTCCTGCTCGCCCGGATCGGGGAGCGACTGGCGTACCGGCTGCGGACCCGCCTGATGGAGCACACCCTGCGGCTGCCGCTGGCCGTGGTCCGCGCCCAGGGCGTGGGAGAGCTCGCGGCCCGGATCACCTCCGACGCGCTGCTGCTGCGCCAGGTCGTCGAGGTCGCCACCCAACTGCCGCTGGCCGCCCTGACCGTCCTGGCGACGCTCCTCGTGATGGTGTGGATCGACTGGGTCCTCACCCTGGTCACGGTCGCCGCCCTCGGCGTGCTCACCGTCATGGTGCTGCTGATCGTGCGTCGGATGAAGGGCAACGTGACCGGGCAGCAGGACGCCGTCGGCCGCATCGCCCAGCGCTTCACCGCCACCCTCGACGCCCTGACCACCGTCAAGGCGTACCGCGCCGAGCCGGTGGCCGCGCGGGCCCTCGCCGCCGACGCCGAACGACTGCGGGTGGTGTCGCTGCAGGGCGCGAGGCTGAGCGCACTCGTCCCGGCGGCGCTGACCCTCGGCAACCAGTTCGCGATGATCGCCGTGATCCTCACCGGCGGCGCCCGGCTGGCCGCCGGGGACCTGCAGGTCGGCGCGTTCGCGGCGTTCCTGCTGTACCTCCTGCAGACCGTCCCGGCGGTGAGCACGCTCGCCACCGGCTTCGGCCGCCTGCAGGCCGGTCTGGCCGCCCGCGACCGCTGCAACGACCTGCTCGACCTGCTCCCCGAGGCCGACCCGCTGGACACGTCGCGTCCGACGCCCGCCCCCGTCCCGGGCGCGCCCGCCGTGGTCTTCCGCGGCGTCGGCTACACCCACGCCGGTGCCACCGAAGCCGCGTTGCGCGGCGTCTCCTTCACCACCGCCCGCACCGGTCTGACCGCCGTGGTGGGCGCCTCCGGTGCGGGCAAGAGCACCACGCTCGCCCTGATCGACCGCTTCGTCCACCCGTCCAGCGGCTCGATCACCGTCCTCGGGCACGACGCCGACCACTGGCCGCTCGACGCCCTCCGGGCCCGGATCGCCTACGTCGACCAGGCGTTCACCCTGCTGGAGGCCACCGTCCGGGAGAACCTCCAGCTCGGGCGCCGCAGCACCGCCACCGACCACGACCTCGACGCGGCGCTGGAGGCCGTCGGACTGGGCGAGGACATCGCCCGCCTGCCGCAGGGGCTCGACACCCCGATCGGGCGCGAGGCCGACCTGTCCGGCGGACAACGACAGCGGATGGCCCTGGCCCGCGCGCTCCTCTCGGACGCCGAGATCATCCTCCTCGACGAGCCCACCAGTCAGCTCGACGGCCTGAACGAACAGCGCTTCCGCAGCATCGTCGGCCGCCTCGCCGCCACCCGAGCCGTCATCGTGGTCGCCCACCGGCTCTCCACCGTGCAGGACGCCCAGCACGTGGTCGTGATGAGCCGGGGCGCCGTCCTCGACGCCGGCGACCACCGCACCCTGCTGGGACGCTGCGCCCCCTACCGAGACCTGGTCGCCAGCCAGGCGTCCGTCCCCGCCCCCGCGCACCCGGACCGGGTGGTCCAGGGCGCCACTCCGTCGTCGTGACCCGGCGCGCCGCCGCCGACACGGACGGCGGCGGCCACGGCGACCGAGCGGATCCGGTCGGGGACGCTGGTGACCTCGGCCAAGCCTCGTTCACCCATCACGCACTGAACTGGAGGAACGCGGCAGGTCGTCGGGTGGGGGACGCTCAGATCGGCTCGACCGCCACCCGCGGGTGGCAGAGTCGGCGGAGATCGTCGGCGTCGCTCGTGACCACGGTGACGTCGCCGCGTTCGAGGTGGGCCGTGGCCACGAGCATCGCGTCGACGGCGTGCTTGTGACCGTGCAGCCCCTCGGTCGCGAGGAGCTTGCTCGCGGCGCGGGCGATCTCCTCCGTGACGGGGCGCACCTTGGCCAGCGAGACGGCGTGGTCGAACGCGGCCTGCGGCACTTCCGGGTCGCGGGCCTCCACCAGGGTCGCGGCGCTGGTGACGACCAGGAGGTCGAGGGTGCGGGCGACGTCCAGCCAGACCGTCATGTCGCGGTGGCGGCGGGAGAGCTTGGAGAGTGCTTCGCTGTCGAGAACGAGCGTGCCGCTCACGCCGCGTCCGTCGGAGCCGGTCGTCCCGGCGGGCGGCGTGGTGGGCCCGGATGCGCTCGGTTCCGGCTGCCTTCGCCCCGCGCATGCCCGGGCACCGGGCCGGAGCCGACCGTCAGTCGTGCTCGACCGGAAACGGGCGCTGCCCGCCCACGGTCAAGACTGGGGAAAGTCCGCCTGTTGGCCGGCGTTCCTGGCTACGGTCGGCAAATGTGCGTTCGTCTTCGGGGGAGGACTTGGCGTGGCGATCGAACTGCCGGGCGAGGTAGTGGAGTTGCTGTCGTTCTTCGGCATCAGCTGGCCGACGGTGAACGAGGACAAGGTGCGCGAGTTCGCCGCGCACGTCCGGGAGTTCGCGCAGAACGTCGAGAGCTCGCACCAGGAGTCGACGGCGACGGTGCGGCGCCTGGGCGAGGCGTACGAGGGGGCGTCGTACGAGGCGCTGCTGGCGCGCTGGGCGTCGGTCTCGGAGCAGCACCTGAACGAACTCGTCCAGGCGTGCCACGTGGTGGCGGAGGCGCTGGACGTCGCGGCGGGCGTGATCGTGGCGATGAAGGTCGAGACGATCGCCGAACTGGTCGCGCTGGCAGCGGCGTTGGTGGCGGACCAGGCAGCTGCGGTGGCCACCTTCGGGATCGCTGAGGCCGCGGTGCTGGCGATCGAGGAGGCCGCGAAGCGCCTGATCAACTACCTGGAACAGCAGTTGGAGCAGTACATCATCGCCCAGGTGGTGGAGGCCGCGATCGGTCCGCTGGTGGACACGGTAGCCAACGCGGTGTCCGGGTTGGTGTTCCGGGCCGCGGAGTCCGCGCTCGGGGGGTCGGGCGGCGGGGGCGGTGGCAGCGGGTTCCGGATCGATCCGGACGCGCTGGAGGAGCACGCGCGGATGATGCACGAGCACGCGGAGACCGTCGCCGCTCACGCCGAGGTGTTCCAGTCGAAGATCGCGGGGGTGAGCTTCGAATGAGCAACCAGATCGTCAGGGCGCTGGAGCACGCGGCGCAGAAGCTCGGCAAGACCCTCGCGGAGGACGCCGGAAAGGCGTTGAAGGGCTTCTACCGCAAGGCCGGCGACAACCTGAAGCAGGTCGCCAAGAACGTCCGCGAGGTCGAGGAGAAGCACGCCAAGGACCTCGCGAAGATCATGCGCGGCGAGGGCAAGGACGGCGTCCCGCACCCCCGCTCCGGCGGCGGTCGGCGGCCGGGCCGGGGCGGCTCGCACCCCAAGGGCCGCGGCCGCGACCAGGTGAAGAGCCCACGCACCGAGGGCCGCCCGCAGGACACCCGCTGCGGCGGCGGCGAGCCCGTCGACATGGCCACCGGCCGGATGTACATCGACCAGGTCGACGCCTCGCTGCCCGGCTCGCTGCCGCTGCTGTTCACCCGCAGTTTCGACTCCGGCCTGCTGACCGGCCGTTGGATGGGCGCGCGGTGGATCTGCACCTTCGACGAACGCCTGGAGATCGACGCCGACGGCGTCGTCCACGTCCGCCCCGACCGCATCACCCAGACCTACCCGCACCCCGAGCCCGGTGATCCGGTGTACGCCTCGGCCGGCTCCCGCAACGAACTCGACCTGGTCGAAGGCCACTTCACCGTCACCGACCCCTCAGCCGGCCTGGTCAAGACCTTCACCCCCACCCCCGACGGCGACGAAGCCCTACTCACCGAGGTCCGCGACCGCCACGGCCGCCACTACACCCTCGCCTACGACACCGACGGCGTCCCCCGGTCCATCACCCACTCCGGCGGCTACCGACTCCTCGTCACCGTCGACAACGACCGCATCACCGCCCTACGCCTGGCGAACGCCACCGACACCGGCGGCGACGCGCTGCTGATGCGCTACTCCTACACCGACGGCCACCTCAGCGCGGTCTACAACTCCTCCGGCAAGCCGATGCGCTTCACCAACGACGCCACCGGCCGCCTCACCTCCTGGACCGACCGCAACGATTCCGGGTACCGCTACACCTACGACCACCTCGACCGCGTCACCGACGAGGGCGGCACCACCGGCACCCTCGCCTTCCGCTTCACCTACTCCGACCCCGATCCCGCCACCGGTCTGCGCACCCACACCGAGACCAACGCGCTGGGCCACACCACCACCTACCTGATCAACCACCACGCCCAGGTCGTCGCCGTCACCGACCCCCTCGGCAACACCACCACCTACGAACGCGACGAGCACGACCGCCTCCTCGCCGAGACCGACCCGCTCGGCCGCACCACCCGCTACGAGTACGACGGCGCCGGCGACCTGACCACCATCACCCGACCCGACGGTGGGCGTTCCACCGCGCGGTACGCCGACATACCCGGCCTGCCCGTCACGATCACCGAACCCGGCGGCGCCACCTGGTACCAGAGGTACGACGAGAACGGCCTGCGCACCGCCCAGACCAACCCGCTCGGCGCCACCACCACGTACACCTACGACGAGCACGGCCACCTCGCCTCGGCCACCGACGCCCTCGACAACACCACACGCGTGCGCTGCGACCCCGCCGGACTCCCCGTCGAAGTCACCGACCCCACCGGTGCGACGATCCGCTACGACCGGGACGCCTTCGGACGGGTCGTGGCGATCACCGACCCGCTCGGCGGCACCGTCCGGTCGCACTGGACGGTCGAGGGCAACCTGGCCGAGCGGGCCCGCCCGGACGGCAGCGTCGAGCGGTGGACGTACGACGGCGAGGGCAACGTGGTGGCCCACACCGACCAACTCGGCCTGACCACCGCGTTCGAGTACACCCACTTCGAGACGCTCGCCGCCCGCATCACTCCCGACGGCGCCCGCGTCACCTTCACCCACGACGCCGACATGCGGCTGACCACGGTCACCGACGGGCTCGGCCGGACCTGGCACTACGACTACGACGCAGCAGGGCGGGTAATCGGCGAACGCGACTACCAGGGAAGCACCCTGACGTACCGCCTGGACGCTGCGGGACAGGTCACCGCGGTGACCGATCCGCTCGGTGCGGTCACCGAGTACTCCTACGACCTGATCGGCCACCTGGTCCGGAAGAACGCCGACGGCCGGGAGACGACGTACGCGTACAACGGATCGGGCCACCTGGTGCGGGCGGAGAACGCCGACGCGACGGTCACCCGCACGGTCGACGCCCTCGGCAACCTCTTGGAGGAGACGGTCAACGGGCGCACCCTGCGCATCACCCGTGACGCCCTCGGCCGCCGGACGAGTCGCACCACCCCCACCGGCCACTGCGGGATCTGGACGTACGACGGCGCGGGCCGTGCGACGGCGCTGAACACCCCGGACGGGAGCATCGCGTTCGACTACGACCAGGCCGGGCGGGAGACCCACCGGTCCTTCGACCGGCGGCTCGTGCTGACCAGCGAGTGGGACTCCCGGCACCGGATGACCGGACAGTCGGCCCGCACGGCCGACCGCACGCTGCAGCGACGCACCTACGCCTACCGCACCGACAGCTCCCTCGCGGCGGTCGACGACCTGCTGGGCGGGCCCCGCACCTTCGACCTCGACCCGGTCGGGAGGGTCACCGCCGTCCGGGGAGCGGAGTGGGAGGAGAGCTACGCCTACGACGCGGCCGGCAACATCACCCGCGCCTCGTGGCCCGCGACCGCCACCACCCGGTCGGCGGTCGGCGAGCGCACCTACTCCGGCACCCGGATCTCCACCTCGGGCCGGACGGCCTTCGAGTACGACGCCGCGGGCCGCACCACGGTGCGCCGGGTCGCCCGGTCCTCCCGCAACCCCGACGTCTGGCACTACGCCTGGGACACCGAGGACCGGCTGACCGAGGTCACCACTCCGGACGGCAGCCGCTGGCAGTACCGCTACGACCCGTTCGGCCGCCGCATCGCCAAGGAGCGGACCGCGGCCCCGGGCAGCACCGGGGAGCGCACGGACTTCACCTGGGACGGCCCGGTGCTCGCCGAGCAGACCACCTCCGCGCCGTACCTCCCGGGCCCGCACACCCTGAGCTGGGAGCACCACGGGATCCGTCCGCTCACACAGACCGAGGCCATCAGTACGGCGGAGCGGGTGGACCGTCGCTTCTTCGCCATCGTCACCGACCTGATCGGCACGCCGACCGAACTGATCGACCCGGCCGCCGAATCGATCGCCTGGCGCGCCACCCCCAGCCTCTGGGGACACACCACTTGGCCTTCCGACAGCACCACCTACACACCGCTGCGCTTCCCCGGCCAGTACTTCGACCCCGAGACCCGCCTCCACTACAACCTCCACCGCTACTACGACCCTGAGACCGCCCGGTACCTGACGCCGGACCCGCTGGGTCTGATCCCGGGCCCGAACCCGGACACCTACGTCGCCAACCCGCACACCTGGTGCGACCCGCTCGGCCTGTCCCCCCACCAAAAACACCAGGGCCCGCCCCGGGGAGAGCACAGCAACCCCTTCGACTCCCGCGAGGAGGCCGAGCGGGCCGCCTTCGAGCTGGCGGGCGTCCCGTACGGGGAAGAACCGGTCGCGGAATGGAAGGTGGTCGGGGACAAGCGGTACAAGAACATGCCGGGACACGTCTACTCCAACGATCCCACCCACTGGGGGAATTTTCGTCAATTCGAGACCGAAAACGGTTCCCGCGTGGTCGTGGAACACACCGACGATCCCGCTGGCCTGCACTTCCACGCCGGAAAACCCAAGCACGGCGACAATCGGGAGCTGGTCAATTTCGGATGGGACAATTCACCCGAGGGCTACACGTCGATGGAGCGCTACAGTAAGATGAACAAGCCTGGCGGAGACCACCACTTCTTCTACCGGAGGAAATGATGTCAGCCTCTCCTGAGGATTCGAGAAGGCTGCTCCTGGAGACCGCCGGCCTCACCGTTCTCGGCGCACCGGACGCCACCGACCTGCCGTCCCCGGACGAGGTCTGGCTGTCAGTCGTCGGTTTCCTCGTCGAACCCGACGCCACCGTCGCGCTCAGCGCCCCCGACTGGGCCGCACGGGTCGACGAGCACTGGCTCCGGCTCTCGCGGGAGTCCGGACTGTTCGCCCCCGACGGGACCTTCCTCATCCACGTCGGCGGTCGCGGCATGGGCAACCTCGGATGGGCCCTGGTCCGCTGGGACGACGACGCGTGCTTGGCAGCGCACCTCACCGACGGCCCGCAGCAGCCCGAGTTCGTCACCATGGCGCGCGACGGCCGCACCTCCTGCGGCGTGACGACCGAGGAGTACGACATCTGGCTGGTGCGCTCCGCCCCTGTCCCCGAAGAAGGACCGGGCAGTTGATCGGCTGCGCGGGGTGATGCCCGGCGTGGCCCGTGAACTGCCCGAGGTCCCGGCGGACGACGCGGGGCGACGGGATCCGGAGATCTCCCTGGCGGAGCTTCCGGGGCGAGCCGTGGTTCGGGTCGGTACCGACCCTGACGGCGGCGACGACGGCGACCGAGCGGATCCGGCTGGGGACGCTGGTGACGTCGGTCGAGCCTCGTTCACCCATCACGGTCCGACCTGCGGAAACGCGGACCATGAATGCTCTGACCCACCCTCGAATCAGATGGCGATGAGCCGGATCCGGTCACCGCAGAGCTTGGCCATGTCGTCGATGTCCGAGGTCAACATGGCCACCGGGCCTGGCTGGCGGAGCGCCATCTCGGCGACGGTGGCGTCGATGGCGTACTTGTGACCGTGCAGACCGGCCTGCTTGAGAAGCGCCGCGGAGGCTCTGGCCGCGTGCTCGGTCACGGGCTCGATCCTGACCTGCGAGAGCACCCAGTTCAGTCGGGCGGTGTTCGCCCTGGCGTGCGAGATCTCCACGATGGTGTTGGCGCCGACGACCAAGCCGGCCCCCATCGAGTGGAAAGCCTTGATCATCGCGAGCAGCCCCCGGTCCTGCGAGATCCAGGCGGACGTTCCCTGGGAGTCCAGCACGACGGTCTCGATACGCACGCTCACGCGGCAGTCGCTCCGCTGCCCGGCTCGGACGAACCGGAGATCCTCGCGTGCGCGGCGGCGAGTTCCTCTTCCGTGAACGCGCCGTGCTGTTCCTCGTACCGGCGGAGTTCTTCCGCGACCAGTTGGTGCCTGATCTGCCGGGCCACCGCTTCCGCGACGTAGCCGGAGACGTTGTCGGTGAGCTTCTTCAGTTCGGCCACCTGCTCCGTGGGCAGGGTGACCGTGATGCGCGTGGTAGCCGCCATGAAGCAAGCATACTGCTGGTATGCACGCTCCGGGCGGACTTTCAACGGCATAGTGTCGGGGTCATGCGACTGAGCACGGTGATCCTCCCCATCCACCGGTGGAGCGAGGGGCGGCAGGTGTGGCGGCGGGCCGAGGAGCTCGGGTTCCACGCGGCCTACACGTACGACCACCTGAGCTGGCGGAGCTTCCGGGACGAGCCCTGGTTCGGCTCGGTGCCGACCCTGACGGCGGCGGCGTGCGCGACCGAGCGGATCCGGCTCGGGACGCTGGTGACGTCGCCGAACTTCCGGCATCCGGTGACGTTGGCGAAGGAGCTGATCACGCTGGACGACGTGTCCGGTGGGCGGCTGACGTTGGGGATCGGGGCGGGCGGGACGGGGTTCGACGCGACGGCGATGGGGCAGGAGGCGTGGTCGCCGCGGGAGCGGGCGGACCGGTTCGGGGAGTTCGTGGGGTTGCTGGACGAGTTGCTGCGCAACGACGCGGTGACCCGGGAGGGCGCGTACTACTCGGCGGTGGAGGCGCGGAACATCCCCGGCTGCGTGCAGGTGCCGCGGGTGCCGTTCTACGTGGCGGCGACGGGGCCGCGCGGGTTGCGGCTGGCGGCGGAGCACGGGCAGGGCTGGGTGACGTACGGGGACCCGCGCGGGCCGGGGGACGTGCCGGTGGAGCAGGCGCCCGCGGTGATCGCCGGGCAGCTCGGGAAGCTGGCGGCGGCCTGCGCGGCGGTCGGGCGGGACGCGGCGTCGCTGGAGAAGGTGCTGTTGCAGGGGTCGACGGCGGAGAAGCCGTTGGAGTCGGTGGGCGCGTTCGTCGACTGGGCGGGCCGGTACCGGGAGCTGGGGATCACCGAACTGGTGGTCCACTGGCCGGTGCCGGACTCGGTCTTCGCGGGCGACCTCGACGTCTTCGAGAAGATCGCCACCGAGGGTCTCGCCCAGTTGGGCTGAGCACGGGGCGGCCCGGGCCGCACCGCCCGGGCGGCTGGTCGGCGGCCTCGGTGAACGGGTCGGCGTAGCGGCCCTCGGCGATCGGGTCGAGCCTCAGGTGCGGCAGCTGGGGGACGAAGTCGCGTACGGCGGAGATGGAGCCGCCGGGGAGGTCGGCGTCTTCCGCCGCCTCGTCCGGCTCTGTCAGCCGGGCACGGGTGATCAGGCCGTTCGGGGCGGCCGGCCAGTAGGCGGACGGGCGGACGTCGAGGGCGCTGAACAGAACGGGCCGGCCCAGGAGTTCGGCGAGTCCGGCGACGAAGGACGCCTCGGAGCGGCGGGTGTCGTGGTCGTCGGGGCCGGCGACGTCGGTGACGGCGCCGCCGGGCCCGGGGCGGGCGGGGACGGGTGGTGTTCATCGGCGGCTCCTCGGGATCCGACGGCGCGCGGTCGTGCGTTCTCGGGCGGACGGGTTTCGGGAGGCGGAGGATTCCGGACCGCGGTGCCCGGACGCGTGGTGCCCGGACGCGTGGTGCCCGGGTGTGCGGGGCGGGCGTTCCCGGTGTCCGCCACGATCACCGGTGCCGGCCGGTGCCGTCGATGACCCGTCAGGTCGTGCGGACCGGGGAACCGGGCCCAGGCCGGGCCAGGGGCGGCTCCGCGACGGTCCGATCCGGGCCCTAGGCTCAGAAGCGGAGCCCGAGGGTCGGGCCCGAGGCTTCCTGGAGGGGAACGGAATGAGCGGGGACGGCGGCAGTCCGGGTCAGCAGCAGAACGGCGGTCAGCCGCAGGGGCCGACGGCCCCCGGCCCGGAGGCCCCCGGACCGGGCGGCGTCCCGGGTGCCCCGGGGCACTGGCCCGGGTACGGTCCGGCCTTCGGGCAGCCCGGCTGGAGCACCGGCGGCGGCTGGGGGCAGGGCCGGTGGGGCGGCGTTCCGGTCGCGCCGAAGCCCGGCGTGCTGCCGCTGCGCCCGCTCGGCTTCGCCGAGATGTTCGGCGCCGTCTTCGACACCGTGCGCCGCTACGTCCGCCCGCTGTACCTGCCGCTCTCGGTGGTCGTCGGCATCGGCGCGGTGCCGTTGCTGGCCGTGGCCTTCCTGATCTCCGGCAGCCTGTACGACGGGGTGGAGGACTTCCCGGACATCACCGTCATGGACCCCACCGACACCCAGGTGTGGAACCTGGCCCGGCCGCTGCTGCTGTTCTTCGGCATGAGCGCCCTGGTCGGCCTCGCGCTGTACGTGGTGGCCGGGCCGCTGGCCACGGTGGTGCTGCGGGCCGCCACCCTCGGCCGGAAGCTGACGGCCGCCCAGGCGTGGCAGGAGGCCCGGCCCCGGCTCACGGCGTCCGTCGCGACGCTGGCGCTGGTGTACGGGTCGCTGCTGCTGCTGGAGGCGCTCCTGATGGCCGGTTCGGTCCTGTTCGGTGACGTGCTGCTGCTGCCGTTCCTGCTGGTCGGCTGCGGCGCCTTCTACGTGACGTTCCGGCTGGCGCCGCAGATCCCGGTGGCGGTGCTGGAGGAGAGCGGCGCGCGGACGGCGGTCCGCCGGGCCTGGCAGCTCAACCGGAACAACTGGTGGCGCAGCCTCGGCCTCACCGCGCTGGTCTCGCTGCTCGGCGCGATCGGGACCACGGTGATCAACTTCCCGCTCCGGATGGTGGTGGCCGTGATGCTGCCGGTCGGCGCGGCGGCCTCCGGGGACGGGGGAGACACCCGCGGCACGATCACGGTCGTGCTGGTGCTCGCCGCGCTGGTCAGCCTGGTCACGATGCTGGCGACCAGTCCGCTGGTCCCGCTGGTCAACGGCGTGCTCTACATCGACCGCCGGATCCGCAGCGAGCGCCTGGACATCGCGCTGGCCGAGGCCGCGGGCATCCGGTTCGCCGAGTCCTCCGCCTACCCGCAGTACGCCCCCGTCCCGGCCCAGTACGCCCCCGCCCAGCCGGCCCCGGCCCAGCCGGCACCGGCCCAGCCGGACCCCGCCCAGCCCGCGTCCGCGCCCGCCCAGCCCGGGTCCGGGGAGCCCGGCCGGCCGGCCGAGCCGCCCGCCGGGAAGGGGCCGGAGGGGAGCTGACCCGCTCCTGGTTGCGGTTCAGTCACGGACCGTCCGATTGGCCGTCATTGCGGCAATTGGACGGCGCAACCGTGTTGTTGGCGGGAGCACAGGTCTCACATAATTCGTGCACCGCGCGATGACGATCGCGTTCGAGCCGGACGGGGGTACGGTTCGCACCTTCGTGCGGGCAGCCACGTGAACCCTGGGGGGAGACCCTTGTCCGTTCCCGAACCGCGCCCCGACCCGGCTCCGGAGCACGTTCCCGCGCCCGTTCCCGCGCCCGTTCCCGTGCCCGAGGCCGAGCCCGTCTCCGCGCCCGCGCCCGAGCCCGAAGCCGGGCCCGAACTCGCCCCCGGCCCGCAGCCGGGGGCCCCGCGCCGGCTGCCCCGGGCGGTCGGCGTGGTGCTGTCGGTGGCGGGCCTGCTCGCGGTGACGGCGGCCAGTGCGGCCGTCACCGTCGCGGTGGGCAAGCCCGACCGTCCCGGCCACGCCGTCGCGGCGGCCCCGTCGGCCGCGGTCACCGGCGGCTCGCCGTCCCCGTCCGCGAGCCCGACGCCCACGCCGAGCCCGACGCCGACGCCCACCGCCAAGCCGACGGTGGCCCCGCGCCCGTCCAGCACCCTGCAGGGCAGCGTCTCGGGCGGCAAGCACAGCGGTGACCTGCGGTACTTCCTGCTGCCGGTGCCCGACGACGCGGACCCGTACGGTTCGCCGGACGGCGCGATGATGAGCATGGACGACCTGCAGGCCCAGTACAGCAAGGACGTCGACATCAAGGAGGTCCTGGACTCCTGGAACTTCAAGGACGCGGCCACCCGCACCTACCGCACCCGGGACGGCAAGAGCGAGGTGCGGGTCGAGCTCAAGCGGTTCAGCCGCACCGACCGGGCCCAGGGCTTCGCCGACAACAGCAGCTACGACGGGGAATCGTTCGACGTGAGCGGGGTCCCGAACGCCAAGGGCTACGTCTTCAAGCCCGAACAGCAGGCGTACACCGGTGAGTTGGTCGGCATCGGCGTGGCGGGCGACGTGGTCTACGAGGTCACCGTCGACGTGCAGGGCGACCCGGACCGGGCGTTGCTCGCCGACGCGATGAAGCGCGCCCGCGACCGCCTCGTCAACGGCTGACGGCCGTCTCGAACTCTCTTCCCAGGAGCCACAGTTGAGCACCGAACCCGCGGACGCCGCAGCGGGTGGGACGGCCGCCGCCGAACCCTCCCCGCCGCCCTCCTTCCTCCCGCCGCCACCCCTCCTCCCGCCGCCGCCCGGCGCCGCCGACCTGATCGCGTCGGGCGGCGAACCCGTCCGCGCCAGGCGGAAGTTCGGCGCGGGCGCGCTGTTCCTGACCGCCGTGCTGGCCGGGCCGGTGATCGGGGCCGCGGTCGGCTACGGCATCCAGTCCTCCCGGCCGCCGACGCCGCTGCCGGCCATCGCCGCGCCGAAGCTGTCCTACTCCGCCGAGCGGGTGGACCCCAAGGCGCTGGCCGCGGCCGGACCGCAGCCCCTCGACATCGACGGCGACCTGCGCAAGCTGCTGATCGACCGCCCGGCCGGCAGCACGGACCGCACCGGCGGCGAGGGCGACGGCTGGCTGTCCGTGGCCGACCGGTCCGAGGCCTACGACGACAGCGTGCGCGAGTTCACCACGCTGCTGGAGGACGGCTTCCGCCGCGCCGCCTCGGTGCGCTGGGACGCGGACAACGCCAACTACCGGATCGTGCTGGTCCAGTACGCCCAGGAGTCGGTGGGGAAGACGATCACCGAGGCGATGCCGCGCTCGACCTCGGACATGGAGGTCTCGACGATCCCGGGCAACCCCGAGAGCTACCTGATGTTCGCCAAGGGCACCTACCACTACGCGCGCAGCACCGAGACCTACCACTACGGCGAGGCGCTCGCCCGCAAGGGCACCGTGCTGATGATCGTCCAGGTCTTCGCCGAGAACCCGGTGGACCGGGCGCAGTTCGAGGACATCGCCAAGCGCCAGTGGGAGCGACTCGCGTGACCGACATCGAATCCACCGGGCCCGCCGTCCCGGCCCAGCCCACTGCGGCCCCGGCCGAGCAGCCCGTCGCCGTCCCGACCCAGCCCACTGCGGCCCCGGCCGAACAGCCCGTCCAGCCCGTCCCGGCCGAGCAGGCCGTCCAGCCCGTCCCGGCCGGGCCGCGGCGCGCCTCGCGGGTGTCGAAGGCGGTCGCGGCGGTGCTCGTGGCGGCGCTGGCCGGTGTCGGCATCGGCGAGGTGATCATCCGGGTGCACTACGCGGACGACGCGGCACCGCCGGTGGCGGCGGTCGCGGCCCCCTCGCCCTCGGCGAGCACGCCCGTCCCGTGGGGCGCCAAGTCCAACGGCAACCACTTCGGCAACCTGCGCGACCTGCTGCTGCCGGTGCCCACCGGCTACCGGCTCGGGCCGGACTACAAGCAGTTCGGCAACGACAGCGAGTTCGGCGGCAACGGCGACCTGGAGCAGGCCAAGGAGCTGCTGCTGTCCGGGGTGCCGGCGAAGTACCTGGACCAGCGGAAGAAGGCGCTCGACAGCCTGCACTTCACCGGTGCCGGGGTGCGCAGCCTCACGCAGGGCGACAACCGGATGGTGGCGGTGCTGCAGCTGGCCCAGTTCAACCAGCAGGCGGTCTCGCAGGAGGGCGAGCTGTACGGCGCGCTGATCGACGACACCGACCTGTTCCGGCGCGGTCCCCAGGTGCCGGACCACCCGGACGCGCGCTGCGCGCTGCCGATGCTGGATCCCGGCGACCAGCTCGACTACCTGAGCTGCTACTCCGCCGAGGGTGACCTGCTGGTGCAGATGCGCGTCTTCGGCGTGGTGCCCCTCGACCAGAACAAGGTCGTGGACCTGTTCCGTCAGCAACTGGACCGACTGGCCCGACCGGGAGCCTCCGTATGAGCAGCGACACCACCCCCCAGACCGGGCCGGAGGCCCGGCCGGAGTCGATCGGACCGGTCACCGAGGTCCCGGCGCCCCCGGCGCCCCCGGTGCCGCCGTTGCCGGAGGCGCCGCTGCCGGAGGCGCTGCCGGTGCCGGGGAAGGCCGACCGGCGCCGCCGGTGGCAGGTCGGTGCGGCGCTGCTGCTGACCGTGCTGACCGGCGCGGGCACCGCCGTCCTGGTGACCCTGCCGGAGCGCACCGACCTGCCGGGCCTGGCCACGCCGAACGACGGCCGGTACGCCTTCCCGGAGTTGAGCCTCCCGCCGCTGCCGCTGGGCGCCTCGGCGCCGGCCGACTCCAAGATCAAGGCGCACGCGGCGGACCTGCGCGGGCTGCTGCTGCCGCTGCCGAAGGGCGCGGTCGGCACCGGCCCGTCCGGTTCCCCGTCCCCGTCGGCGTCCCCGTCGGCGTCCGGGTCGGCCTCCCCGTCCCCGTCGGCGTCGGGCTCGGCCTCCGGTTCCCCCTCGGCGTCGGCGTCGCTGCCGTCGGTGGCGGGCCGCTGGATCCCGTGCGACCACGACGCGATGCTGGCCGAGGACGACTCGTACGCCCTGCGGCTGACCATCGACGCCTGCCGGGGCGCGGCGGCCCAGGGTTGGACGGCCGCCGACGGCACCCGCACCGAGCTGCGGCTGCTGCACTTCGGGTCCGCCGACGAGGCCGGCAACTACTTCGTGGGCGCGAACGTGATGTCCGAGACCAAGGACATCGCCTCCACCCACCTGGACATCGACGGGGTGTACCCGGCCACGAGCGCCCAGGTGAACGTCCGGCTGTCCGACGAGAAGGCCGGGGGCCAGCCCACCGGCCGGCTGTGCTGGATGCAGAGCGGCGACGTGGTCGCGCTGATCCAGATGACCAACCCGAAGGGCGTGCCCGCGCAGGCGTTCCGGCAGGTGGTCGCCCTGCAGAGCGGCATGCTGGCCTGACCGCCGTTACGCGCACGTGAGTTGACGAACCGTCAGGCTCATTGCTCCCCGGCCCGCCGCCCTACCCCTAGGGGGCGGGCCGGGGAGGTCATCCTGCGGGGGGAGGCGATCCGGGCTCCGCAGCGCATTCCGCCGGGCGGGGGTGCGCGGCTACGTTGATGACCGTGTCCACAGTCATCAAGACGGACGGCCTCACCAAGAGGTTCTCCCGGGTCACCGCGCTGGACCGGCTCACCGTGGAGGTGGAGTCCGGCGTGGTCGGTCTGGTCGGGGCGAACGGTGCCGGCAAGTCCACCCTCATCAAGATCCTCCTCGGGCTGTCCCCGGCCACCGAGGGCACCGGTCAGGTGCTCGGCCTGGACATCGCCACCCAGGGCCCGGCGATCCGCGAACGCGTCGGCTACATGCCGGAGCACGACTGCCTGCCGCCGGACGTCTCCGCCACCGAGTTCGTGGTGCACATGGCCCGGATGTCCGGCCTGCCCGCCTCGGCGGCCCGCGAGCGCACCGCCGACACGCTCCGCCACGTCGGCCTGTACGAGGAGCGCTACCGCCCGATGGGCGGCTACTCGACCGGCATGAAGCAGCGGGTGAAGCTGGCCCAGGCGCTGGTCCACGACCCGCAGCTGGTGCTGCTGGACGAGCCGACCAACGGCCTCGACCCGGTCGGCCGGGACGAGATGCTCGGGCTGATCCGCCGGGTCCACGCCGACTTCGGCATCTCGGTGCTGGTCACCACGCACCTGCTGGGCGAGCTGGAGCGGACCTGCGACCACCTGGTGGTGATCGACGGCGGCAAGCTGCTGCGCTCCTCCTCCACCGCCTCGTTCACCGGCACCACCCAGCTGCTGGCCGTCGAGGTCACCGACCACCCGGTGGACCGGTCCTTCGACGCCGACGCGGCCCTGACCGAGCGGCTGACCGCGGCGGGCCTGACCGTCCGGGCCGACGGCAGCCGGATCCTGCTGGTGGAGATCGCCGGCGAGGAGACGTACGACACCGTCCGGGACACCGTGGACGACCTCGGCCTCGGCCTGGTCCGGCTGGAGCAGCGCCGCCACCGGGTCGCCGAGATCTTCAGCACCCGCTCCGACGAGGACGCGGACCAAGGCCACCACGGCGACGAGCACGGCCACGACGAACACGGCCACGACGAGCACGGCCACGACGCGCACCGGGCCGTGTCGGCAGGAGGCGAGCAGGCGTGACCACCCGCTCCGACGCCCACGGCGGCGTCATCCACGACATCGGCTACCGCCCGTACACCGGGCCGCGGCTGGGCCGCCGGTACGCCACCCGCTCGCTGTACGTGCAGAGCCTGCGGGCCGCGTTCGGCCTGGGCCGCTCCGGCCGGTCCAAGGTGCTGCCGTTCCTGCTGCTGGGCGGGATGGCCGCGCCCTCGCTGGCGATGCTGGCGATCGCGCTGTTCACCCAGCAGAAGTCGATGCCGATGGACTACGCCGACTACCTGGCCTCGTTCTCGGTGCTGCCGCAGATCTTCCTGGCCGCGCAGGCGCCCGTGCTGATGTCCCGGGACCTGCGGCACCACGTCGTCCCGCTGTACTTCTCCCGCCCGGCCACCCGCGGCGACTACGTGGCGGCCAAGTTCGCCGCGATGTTCAGCGCGCTGCTGATCGTGCTGGCGCTGCCGCTGCTGCTGCTGTTCACCGGCGCGCTGCTGGCCGAGTTCCCGGTCGGCGACAACCTGGTGCACCTGCTGTACGGCCTGGTCGCCGCCGTCCTGTACGCGCTGCTGTACAGCTCGATCGGCCTGCTGATCGCCGCGCTCACCCCGCGCCGGGGCTTCGGCGTGGCCGCGATCATGGGCCTCCTGATGATCACCAGGGCGCTGGCCATGATCACCTTCGCGCTCAACCGGGGCTACGACCCGCTGCAGCAGAGCGACTCCTCCTGGGCGTTCCTGATCTCCCCGTCCACCCTGGTGGAGGCCCTGGTCAACCAGCTCTTCTCGCTGGGTGACGGCGGCTCCGCCCTCCTGTACGCCCCGGGCACGGGCGGCGCCCTGGTCTTCCTGGTCGTGCTCCTCGCCCTCACGGCCGGCGGCCACGCGCTGACGCTGCGCCGCTACCGGAACGTCTGAGAGGCAGCCATGGCCGTCATCACCATCGACAAGGTCTCCCGCTGGTTCGGCAACGTGGTCGCCGTCAACGACGTCACCATGTCCATCGGACCGGGCATCACCGGCCTGCTCGGCCCCAACGGCGCCGGGAAGTCCACCCTCATCCACATGATGAGCGGCTTCCTCGCGCCCTCCTCCGGCACCGTCGCCCTGGACGGCACCCGGATCTGGCGCAACCAGGAGGTGTACCGGCAGATCGGCCTGGTCCCGGAGAAGGAGTCGATGTACGACTACCTGACCGGCTGGCAGTTCGTCCTCGCCAACGCCGAACTGCACGGCCTGCCCGACCCGGGCGCCGCCGCCGAGCGCGCCCTCGCCCTGGTCGAGATGGGCTACGCCCAGGACCGGCACACCGGCACCTACTCCAAGGGCATGAAGCAGCGGGTCAAGATGGCCTCCGCGCTGGTCCACGACCCCGCGGTGCTGCTGCTGGACGAGCCGTTCAACGGCATGGACCCGCGCCAGCGCCTGCACCTGATGGAGCTGCTGCGCCGCTTCGGCGCCGACGGGCGCACCGTGCTGTTCTCCTCGCACATCCTGGAGGAGGTCGAGCAGCTCGCCCGCCACATCGAGGTGGTGGTGGCCGGACGGCACGCCGCGTCCGGCGACTTCCGGGAGATCCGCCGCCTGATGACCGACCGCCCGCACCGCTACCTGGTGCGCTCCAGTGACGACCGGCGGCTGGCCGCGGCGCTGATCGCGGACGGCTCCACCTCCGGCATCGAGTTCGACCCCGCCGCGGAGTCGATCGGCGGCTCCGCCGCGGGGGCCCTGCGCATCCAGGCGATCGACTTCCAGGGCTTCACCACCCTGCTGCCCAAGGTCGCCCGGGCGGCCGGCATCCGCCTGTACACCGTCTCCCCGGCCGACGAGTCGCTGGAAAGCGTCTTCTCGTACCTGGTCTCGTCCTGAAGGGCCCCCGATGAACACCACCGTCGCCAGGCTCACCGCGCGCGGCCTGTTCGGCCGCCGCCGGGTCCTGATCCTGCTGGCCGTCCCGGTCCTGCTGCTCGGCGTCGCCCTGCTCACCCGCGGCAGCGACCTGGACCGGCTCGACCTCGTGCACAAGATCCTCGGCACCCTCGCCCTCGGCACCCTGGTCCCGGTCATCGGCCTGGTCGTCGGCACCGGCGTGATCGCCACCGAGATCGAGGACGGCTCGATCGTCTACCTGCTCGCCAAGCCGCTGCCCCGCTGGAAGATCATCACCACCAAACTGGCCGTCGCCGTCGGGAGCACCTGGCTGCTCTCCGCCGTCCCGATGTACGTGGCCGGGCTGATCCTGTACGGCACCGGCGGCCGGGTGGCGCTCGGCTACACCGTGGGCGCGCTCGCCTCCGGCGCCGCGTACAGCGCGGTGTTCCTGCTGCTGGGCGTGCTCACCCGGCACGCGGTGATCGCGGGCCTCGCCTACGCGCTGATCTGGGAGAGCCTGATCGGCGGCTACGTCAGCGGCGCCCAGACCCTCTCCATCCAGCAGTGGGGCCTGTCGCTGACCGAGTCGATCGTCACCGAGGGCGCCGTCATCGCCCCGGTCGAACTGCCCACCGCGCTCTGCCTGCTGGTGGTCGTCGTGCTCGGCACCACCGCGTACGCCTCGGTCAAGCTCGCCGGGCTCACGCTCGGCAGCGAGGAGTAGCACCCGGAACGCCGCCCGCGTGCGCGCAGCGGCTCCCGGACGCACGGAGGGCGGGGACGGTCACCACGACCGTCCCCGCCCTCTTCCGTCCCCGCCCCCGCCGCTCCCGCGCGGTCACACCGTCCGGTTGCGGCCCGCGCCCCAGCCCGCCACCGCCGCGACCGCGGCCAGCACCAGCATCACCAGCAGCGTCGCGTCCCAGCCGCCGGTCACCTGGTGCAGCGCGCCCGCGCCCACCGGCCCGGCCGCCGCCACCAGGTAGCCCACCGCCTGGCTCATCCCGCCCAGCCGGGCCGCGCCCACCACGCTGTGGGTGCGCAGCACGATGAACGCCAGGCCCAGGCCCAGCGAGCCGCCCTGCGCCAGGCCCAGCACCGTCGCCGAGAACCACGCCCCGGACACCGGCGCCAGCAGCAGCCACAGCACGCCCGCGCCGTTCAGCCCGGCCATCACCAGCGCCAGGCCGCGCTGCCGGGTCATCCGGCCGGCCAGCAGCGGCACCAGGAAGGCGCCGACCACCTGCACCAGGTTGCTGAACGCGAACACCAGGCCCGCCTCGCCGCGCGGCATCCCGTGGTCGGCCAGGATGGTCGGCATCCACGCGACCAGGGTGTACACCAGCAGCGAGGAGACGCCCATGAACACGCTGATCTGCCAGGCCAGCGCGGACTTCCACGGGCTGGTGCCGGCGTCCGGCACGGGCACCGCCGGGGCGACCCGCACCGGCACCGTCCGGTCCTGCCGGGCCTTCAGCACCTGCGGCAGCCAGGCCACCGCGGCGACCAGCGCCAGTACCGACCAGGCGCCCAGCGAAGCCTGCCAGCCGCCGCCCAGCGCGTGCTCCAGCGGCACCGACAGGGCGGCCGCCATGGTCGCGCCGACCAGCATGGTGGTCGAGTAGACGCCGGTCATCATGGCGGCCTTCTGCGGGAACTCCCGCTTCACCAGGCCCGGCATCGACACGTTCAGCACCGCGATCGCCACGCCGATCACCACGCAGCCCGCGTACAGCGCCGCCACCGAGGGCAGCACCCGCAGCAGCACGCCCGCGCCCAGCGCCAGCACCGCGCCCAGCACCACCCGCTCGGTGCCGAAGCGCCGGGTCAGCCGCGGGGTGAGCGGCGCGCCCACGCCCTGGAACAGCACTGGCACGGTGGTGATCAGGCCGCTCGCGGTGGCGGACAGGCCGAAGGTCCGCTGGATCTCCACGACCATCGGCGAGACTGCGGCCAGGCAGGCCCGCATGTTCAGGGCGACCAGCACGATCCCGGTCAGCAGCAGGGCGGGGTGGGCGAACCGGGCGGCGGTTCGGGTACCGACCTTCGGGTCGAGGGCGGGCTGGACGGCACGGGTGACGGACATGGCTGGACTGACTCTCTGTGCTGGTGGTGCGTTCTGCGGGGACGGCGGGCGCGGGCCCCGCGTCACTTCCGCGCGGCGATCGCGGCGAGCAGCTGCTCCACCGCCGCGGTGGGCTCCGCGAGCAGCGCCCGGCAGGCCGCCTCGGCGCGCTCCGGGTCCCGGCTCTCGATCGCGTCGACCAGGGCGGTGTGGGTGTCGATCGCCACCTCGGGCATCTCGTGGTCGCCGAACGAGGCGCGCATCGACTCCCGCACCGAGGCCCCGAAGTACCGGTAGACCTCGGTCAGCGCCGGGTTGTGCGCGGCCTCCACCACGGCGGTGTGGAACTCCAGGTCGTGCTCGACGGTGGCCTCCCGGCCGGCCCGCTCCGGGTGCGCCGCCATCACCTCGGCCTCGCGGGCCAGCGCGGCCCGCATCCGGGCCAGGTCGTCGGGGGTGTGCCGCTCGGCGGCCAGCCGGGCCGCCTCGGTCTCCAGCGCGGCCCGCACCTCCAGCACGTCCCGCACCCCCGACCGCTGCACCCCGCGCAGCACCGCCGCCGGGTCACTGGTCGACCGGACGAACGTCCCCTCCCCCTGCCGGGACACCAGCATCCCCGCGTGCACCAGCACCCGGATCGCCTCCCGCACCGTGTTGCGCCCCACCTGCAGCCGCTCCGCGAGCTCGTGCTCGGTCGGGATCCGCGCCCCCACCGCCCAGACCCCGGAGGCCAGTTGCTCCCGCAGCTGGTCGATCGCAGCATCCACCAACGACCGCCGCCCCGCCGCCTGCAACCCCTCCACGCCGGGCCCTCCTCTCCACGCGCACCAACCGACCTGTCCGGTCATCCTACAACTCCTTGCCCGGTCATCCTACAACCGACGCCCCGGTGGGCGGGGCGTGCGGAACACGGCCCAGTTAATGAACAGGAAATGATTCCTTTGTATGCTCCGCTCTCCGATTCCCCCGTCCGCTGGGTTCGTGGCCCGACGAAACGGCATTATTCGCGCCATTTCGGCCTTTGCGTCCATTGGCGGTGCAAATCGCAGCAAATGATTGCGCAGGTCGGATGGGGTGTGAAGGGGAAGAGAAGAAAGGATCGCGGAACCCTCCAGTAGCTTTGATCTCTGCCATACGATCATGAGAATTTTTGGTGGAGAGTTGTAGCGGCCTGGACTCCGAAACGGGCAGGGGGAGTAGTGGTGGATCGCAGCGTGCTGACACATCTGGCGGTGGAGCCGCGCGAGGAACTGGCCTACCGGGTGATCCTCCGCAGTCCCGGGCTCGGTCCGGAGGCGCTGGCGCTGGCCTGCGGGTTCGAGCCGGGAGAGGTCGATGCCGTGGTGGAGCGCCTGCAGGAGCGGAGCATGGTCAAGCTCGACCGCCGGCAGCGGCTGGCCGCGACCGACCCGGGGGTGGTCGTCGAGCGGCTGATCGAGCAGCGGCTGGGCGAGATCCACGAGGAGCTGCGCGAGGTGATCGCCTCCCGCAACCTCGCCGAGGTCCTGGCCGAGGACCACCGGCAGGGCATCGGCAACGCGGTGCCGACCGGCGTCGAGCGGGTCGAGGGGCTGGAGGAGGTCCGGGAGCGCATCGACGAGTTGACCTTCTTCACGCACCACGAGCTGCTCTCGGTGCAGGCCCGCGGCGCGATGTCGGCCGGCGCGATCGAGGCCACCCGGGAGCCGGACCTGCGCTGCCTGCGGCGCGGGGTGGAGATGCGCACGGTCTTCGGCGCCGGGGCGATGGACGACCCGCTGACCGCGGGCTACCTGCGCGAACTGATGGCCAAGGGCATGCAGGTGCGGATCTCCGACAGCCCGCTGGAACGGGTGCTGATCTTCGACCGCCGGACGGCGCTCGTCCCGATCGACCCGCAGGACAGCTCGCAGGGGGCGCTCGTGGTCCACCAGGCGGGCATGCTGGCCAGCCTGCTCGCCCTGTTCGAGCGGTTCTGGGAGAACGCCTCCCGACCGGACGAGGAACGGCTGAGCGAGAACGAGCAGCAGGTGCTGCGGGTCATGATCAAGGCGGACAAGGATGAGGCCGGCGCCCGGGAGCTGAACATCTCGGTGCGGACCTACCGGAGCCGGGTCGCGGAGCTGATGCGCCACCTGGGCGCCACCAACCGGGTCCAGGCGGCGCTCACCGCCCGGGAACGCGGCTGGATCTGACCCGGCCGCCGCCCCGGGATCACCCGCACGGGTCGAGCCGCCACCCGGCCAGACCGGCTTCGGCGAAGGCCCGGGCGATGACGACCGCCGGGGCGGGGCCAGGAACGGGGCCGGGCGCGGGGCCGGGCGCGGGCCCCGGCAGCTCGACCTCGACGGCGAACCCCTCGCCGGTCATCACCGGCACGCACCGCCAACCGGCCGGCAGCCGGGCCACCAGCCGGATCGAGGCCGTCTCGGGCAGTGAACGGGGCGCTTCCGACCCGGGACCGGGCAGGACGCGGATGGTCAGTGCGGCCACGGGCGGCGCTTCCTCGGTGACGGGTCGGAGCGGACGGGTCGGAGCGGACGGGGGCAGAGCCGTCGGGCGCGGGGCGGTCGGGCGCGTCCATGCGTCAGATCAGCGGGTGCGGCGCCCAGGCGGGGCCGCCCCGGTGGAGCGCCTCGAAGCCGGTGCGCCGCGGCGCGGACTCCAGCCGGGGCAGGTTCCAGCCGAACGCCGTCCGCTCGTCCATCCGCAGCGGCTGCAGGCCGACCGGCACCACCTTCACGGCCGCCCACCCCATGGCCCGCAGCTCCGGCGGGAGACGGTGCGTCAACTCGACGGCGAGCGGCTGCACGCCCTGTCCGGCCAGGCCCTCGACCAGCTGCCGGACGCCCGGGGGACCGGGCGGGGTCTCGCCGCCGACCGGCTCCGGGCCGGTGAACCCCGCGCACCAGGCGGCCGCGGCGTCCGCGCCGGGGCGGTCCGCGAAGTACCGGGCCCGTTCGACGTCCCCGGTGACCAGCTCCGGGGCCGGGACGTCCGGGTGGGCGCGCTGGGTCAGCCGCAGCAGGCTCCGGATCTGCAGGGCCTCCTGCAGCGCGCCGGCCAGCGTGGTGCCCCAGTCCCCGGCGGCGTTGCAGCCGACCGCGGCCAGCGGCCGCCCCTCGTGCTCGTCGAGCACCACGCCGACCGCGCAGAACACCCCCGGCACCCCGGTCGGGATCCGGGCCAGCACCGGTTCCACCCCGCCGTCGCGGGCCACCCGCAGCGCCGCGGCGAGCCGCCGCCAGCCGGGGCCGTTCGGGGCCCCGCGCAGGCTGCCGTCCAGGTCGACCCGGGGCAGTGCCAGCCGGCGGGCCCAGGCCACCAGCACCGCGTCCCGCTCGATCACCTCCAGCAGTGCCGCGCGCAGCGCCATGTCGAGGCCGTCCCCGGAGGCGGCGCCGGACGGGGACGGGTCGAAGCCGGGGTGCTCCTCGGCCGGGTAGTCGACCAGTCCGGCCGGGACGAGCACCCGGGCGCCGTCGGAGAGCCGGTGGGCCGGGTAGTACGCCGCCACCGGCGCGCCGGGTGCGCCGAGTCCGGCGCCGGGGGCGGCGAAGTCCAGCCGCTCGCCGGGGAGTTCGGGCCAGGCGGTGCGGTCGGCGGGCAGCGGTCGGAGCGCGTACCGCTCCACCGCCTCGCCGGCCGCCCGGACCACCACGTCGCCGCGGGCGACGCCGCAGGCGCCCACCACCTCGGGGGCGAGGGTGCGGCCGGCCAGCGCCGAGTCGTCCTGGTCCCAGGCGAGTTCGACCAGGCCCTGCCAGAGCGGCCGGTCGGCACCGTCCGGCGGCACCAGGTGGAAGGCGCGGGCGAGGGACGCCTCCGGGTCGAGGGTCCGGGTGAAGTCGATCATGCCGCGATGGCCCCTTCCAGGACGTCGGCGTAGAGGCGGGTCAGTTCGGCGGTGCGGAACGCGCCGAGCATCGGCAGTCCGGCGCCCCAGCCCCGGGCGGCGCGGGCGGCCAGCCGGGCCGGGTCCTGTCCGGCGGACGGGCACGGCGGCACGCCCCAGCGGCGGGCCAGTTCGGCGATGCCGGTGACCGGCTGCTCGGGCAGGTCGGGCAGGCCCGACCGGACGGCCCGCCAGGCTTCGCGGAGCCGGCCCGCGTCGCCGAGCCGGGCGTCGCCGTCGAGCACCCGCGCCCACACGGCGGGCAGCACCGCCACCGTCGCCGACATCTTGCGCGCGCCGGTCGCCGAGGACAGCTCGTTGGACAGGTACCAGACCTTGCCGGCGAACGGGTCCCGGCCGAGCATCGACCAGCCGAGCACCGTCTGGGCGCTCAACAGGGCCAGTTCGGTGCGGAGTTCGGCGGACGCCCGGCCCTGCTCGGCCTGCCGTCCGGCCCGGGCCAGCCGACGCAGCAGGGTGCGGGCCTCGGCGTCGCCGACCCGCGGGACCTGCCGGCCCGGCTCCGGCAGGTAGGTGTTCAGCAGCCGGCACAGCGCCTCCAGCACGCCTTCCCGCAGGAGCGCCGGCGGCAGGGTGGCGGTGGCCGCCGGGTCGAGCACCGCCAGGTCCGCGGCCAGCGACGCGGCCATGACCAGCTTGCGTCCGCCGTCCACCCGTACCGTCGCGGCGGCACTGACCTCGGCGGCGGTGCCGACCGTGCTGGGCACGGCCACCAACTCAGGTGCAGGGCAAGGAGATCGGTGCAAGCCGCCGGCCGGGGCGGCCGAGCCGGTCAGCGCGACCAGCCCGGGCCGGCCGCCGCCGTGACGGATCCGCCGGATCGCCGCCGGGTCGCCGGCCAGCAGCCGGGCCAGTGCGGCGGCGTCCAGCACGCTGCCGCCGCCGACGGCCACCACGCGCGCCGACTCCCTTACGGTGTCAGCGAGTTGCTCGATCTCCGGCAGTGCCAGCGTCTCCGGTTCCAGGGCCAGCACGCGCAGCCGGGAGCCGGCGGCGGTCCGGGCGGCCGCCAGCAGCGGGCCGGTCACCGACCCGGGCAGGCCCCGGTCGGTCAGCAGCAGGGTGTCGGCGGCCGGCCCGGCCGCCAGGGCCTGGACGGCCGCGCCGGCGCCCACGTGCAGCCGGGAGGGGCGCTGCCACATCGCGGCGGCGGGCCGGTCCTCGTTCACCGGTGGTTCCCGACCTCGCGGGCCGCCCGGGCCAGGCCGGTGCGCAGCGCCCGCTCCAGGGCGTCGAGGTCCTGGTCGCTGCTGGTCAGCGGCGGGATCAGCTGGACGCAGCCCGGGCCGGTGTAGACCAGCGCGCCCTCGACGCGGACCAGTTCGATGGTGCGCTGCACGGCCGCGCCGTCCAGCGGCCGGCCGTCGGCGTCGGTGAGGTGCAGCGAGCGGAAGCAGCCGGTGCCGGTGGTGCCGGTCGCGCCGGGGACGGACGCCAGCAGTCCGTCCAGGACCGCGTCGAGGCGGCGGGCGACGCGCTCGCCGGAGGCCAGCGCGTCCAGCCGGGCGAACTCGTCGAGGGTGGCGGTGATCGCCGCGCAGGTGGGCGGGGAGCCGGCCTGCGTCTCGCCGTGCACCAGCAGTGCGTCGTGCCGGTCGAACGCGGCCGCGACCCGGTGCGAGACCAGGACCGCGGAGGCCGCGCAGGTGCCGTTGGTCAGGCCCTTGGAGGTGAGCAGCAGGTCGGGCGCGTCCGGCCACCGGTCGGAGGCGAACAGCGGGCCGGTCCGGCCGAAGCCGGTGGCGACCTCGTCGGCGACCAGCAGGTAGCCGTGCTCGGCGCGGAGCCTCAGCAGTGCCTCGATCATCTCCGGGCCGACCACGTGGGTGCCCGAGCCGAGCACCGGCTCGCAGATCACGGCGGCCACCCGGTGGCCCTCCCGCGCCATCAGGCGTTCCAGTTCCTCCGGCCGGTCGGGGCTGACGTGCCGCACCTGGCGGACGTCGACGCCGTACATCTGCTGGCCGAGGTCCTCGCCGCTGACGGCGAACGCGCCGTAGGTGAGGCCGTGGTAGCTGCCCTTGAAGCCGACCACCAGAGTGCGCCGCGGGTCGCCGTTCAGGACGGCGTACTGGCGGGCGAGCTTCATCACCAGGTCGTTCCCGGAGCCGCCGGAGGTCGAGTACAGCACCCGCCGGTAGCGGTCCGGACCGGCCGCGTCGACCAGCCGGGCGGCCGCGTCGACCGCGTACCGGTGGCCGTAGCGGAACAGGCTCAGGTAGGACGCCTCGGTCAGGGCGGCGCCCACGGCGGCGGCGATCGCCGGGTTGCCGTAGCCGAGGTTGACGTTCCACAGGCCGCTGGTGGCGTCCATCACCTCGTGGCCGTCGGCGAACCGCAGCCGGCTGCCGGCGGCGCTCACCAGCTGCCGCTCCGGGAGGTCGAACCGGCTCGGCGGGACGAGCATCTCCCACAGCGGGTAGGGGCGGGCCGCGGCCGGGCCGGTCGCGGTGGCGGGGGCCGTGGTCAGGAGGGCCGCGGTCATGAGGTGCTCCTCGCGAGGATCAGGGAGTGGACCGAGCCGTCCTCCGTACCGGCCGACCGCACGGGGCGGGTGGCTTCGATCCGGAAACCGGCGTCGGCGAGTTCGGCGGCCAGCACCTCGGCGGTCGGCAGGTGCACCACCGAGGTCAGGGCGACGGGCGGGCCGTCCGCGGAGCGGCGCAGCACCGTGACGTGGCGGCGCGAGCGGTCCGCGACCAGGTGGGAGACCACCGTGCAGCGGGCGCCGGCGGCCTCGGAGTGGTGGACGCTCTCCACCGGCTCGCCGGCCGGGGCGGTGCCGGAGCCGTCGGGCAGGTGGACGGTCAGTGCGAACGGGGCGCCGGGGGCGAGGTGGCGGCGGACGGACCGGAACACGGCGGGCCGGGTGCCGGGGTCGAGCAGCCCGACGGTGGTGGTGCCGAGCAGCGCGCCGGCGAACACCCGGCCCAGCGCCAGTTCGCGCATGTCGGCCTCGACGACGGTCAGCCGGTCGGCCAGCCGTGCGCCCTGCGGGGCCAGCAGCCGTTCGGCGAGGACGGTCAGCAGGGAGCGCGAGTTGTCGATGCCGGTGACCCGGTGTCCGGCGGCCAGCAGCGGGACGGTCAGCCGGCCGGAGCCGCAGGCCAGTTCCAGCAGCGGGCCGCGCAGGCCGCGGAACGCGGCGAGCAGGTCGGGGATCTCCACCGTGTCGGCCGCGGACAGCGCGTGGTAGACCGGGCCGCCGTGGTCGCCGTACATGTCCGCGACGATCAGGTCGGGGCCGAGTTCGGCAGCCAACTCACGTGCACTGCCCGGTAGTTCATCGAGGCGGGCGGCAGCGGCGACGGGAGCGGGGACAGCGGTGGCGGGGGCGGGTGCGGTGGTCACCGGGCGCCGCCCGCGGGCAGGTGGAGGCGCTCCAGCAGGGTGGCGCGCAGTTCGCGGACCAGGCCGGGCGCCAGGCCGAGCGCGCGGGCCGCGTGCTCCTCGGCGGCGGCGGGCTCCAGCACCTGGTGCGCGTCCAGCACCACGGCCGCCTCCGCGTTGATCCGGAACATCTTCAGCTCCGCGCCCAGCAGGGCGTGCGGTTGCCCGTCGATCGCGACCAGCAGCGGCGCGTCCACGTCCTCGACCGGCACGGTCGGCAGGTCGGGGCAGAAGCGGTGGCCGAAGCCGGCCACCCGGATGCTGCCGGGACGGCGGGCGTTGAGCCGCCGCACCGCGTCCAGGGCCCGTACGTAGCGGGCCAGCCACGGGCGTTCGGCGTGCGCTGCGGGCAGCAGGCCCGCGGTCAGCACGCCGTCCAGGGCCTGCCCGGAGGCCGGGGCCTCGGCGCCCGCGGGGGCGGCCGGGCCGGAGCTCAGGGTGCCGTCCCCGGCCAGCTGCAGGCGGGCGCAGCCGCTGCCGGTGGGCGCCCCGGCCAGGGCCGGAAGGTCGGCCAACTGGACTGCGGGGTGGGTGAGTTGCTCGGGGAAGCTGCCGTCGGCGGCGGCCCGGTCGGCGTCCGCCAGGAAGGCCGCGAGGTCCTCGTCGCCGGTGATCCGGACCACGGTCGGGCCGGCCACGGTGAGGAAGCCGATCGAGGAGTAGTCGAAGACCTGGATGAAGATCTCGTCGGCCAGGGCGACCTCGTCGCCGCTGAACGCGAATCCGCCGTCGGTCGGCACGACCGTCGCGGCGGTGGCCCCGGCCAGGACGGCGGCGGCGTCCCGGTCCGCGAAGATCCAGGTGTCCGCGGTGACCAGCCCGGAGGCCAGCAGCGGCGCCGGATCGGCGCCTGGGGCGACGACGATCTCCAGGGCGGTCGGCAGCGGCTGCGGGTAGCAGCCGGAGACCCAGCGCTGCAGCCGCAGCGCGGCCTCGGCCAGGAGTTCCGGGGTCGGGCCGGCGTCCAGCGTGGTCATGGCGTTCTCCTGCGGGGGGAAGGGACGGGAAGGGAGGGGGCGGGAGCGGTCGGCCGCTCGACCGCCGGGGTGGCGGACGGCCGCTCGACTGCCGGGGTGGCGGACGGGCGGGTCAGAACAGTCGGGACCAGGCCGGGAGCACGAAGACGTCGACCAGCCAGCTGCCGAGCGGGACGTCGCCGGTCCGGAACGAGGCCAGCCCGTCGGCCCGGTCGAGCGGGCCGTCCGGGCACAGCGGCACCACGGCCCGCGACACCTGGGTGTCGATGCCGACCGCGATCGGCGAACCGGCCTGCGCGGTGACCTCGCGGTCCTCCACGCCGCCGCAGACCGTCGCGCGGCCCGCCGCCGGGTGCAGGACCAGGCCCGCGGCCTGCAGGTCCACCGCCCGGCCGTCCAGTCGGTCCGTCCCGAGGTCGGTCGGCAGCACCAGCACCGGCCCCTGCGGGGTGGTGGCGTACACCGAGGTCCAGGTGAGCGGCACCCGCACCCCGAGCAGCACCGCGGCGAGCACACCGGCCAGGGCCAGTGCGCCGACCGTCCGGCGCACCGCGCCGGCGCCCTGCTCCTTGGCCGTCCGGGACCAGCGCACGGTGCGGCGCACCGCCACGAAGGCGACCCAGCCGAGCAGGGCCAGCACCAGCGCGCCACCCACCTGGCCGAGCGTCACCAGCACGAACGCCTGGTAGTTCAGGAAGGCCGACACCGCCAGGGCCGGACCGGTCAGCGCGCACGCCACCCCGAACAGCACCCGTCCCGGCGAGGGCCGTTCGCCGCGCAGGCCGCCGAACACGGTCAGCGCCGCCACCCGGCCGGCCTCGGCCATGGTCTGGACGCGCAGGTTCGGACGGTCCAGCCAGCCGATCAGCGCCAGGTAGCCGTCGAACTTCACGAACGGGCAGAGGTTCAGCCCGGCCATCAGCAGGTTGGAGACCAGCACGCCCGCCGCCAACTGCCGCGCCCCGCCCGGTTCCAGCAGCGGCGCCGCCAGGCCGGCCGCGCCCGCCACCGCCAGGTGCACCCGGATCCCGGCCAGCGCCACCATCAGCCGCTCCCGGCGGGGCAGCCGCCAGGCTTCGCTCACGTCGCAGAACATCGCCGGGCTGCCGTACATCAGCATCACGCCCAGCCGGTGCACCCGTCCGCCGCCGCGCACCAGCGACAGCCCGTGGCCGAGCTCGTGCACGAAGGTGGTCGCCACCATCGTGAGCATCAGCGCCAGGACGGTGGTGACGCTCGCCGGCCGTCCCAGTTCCGCCCAGGCCGCCGAGCCCGCCAGCGCGAAGTGCGCCAGGCCGCCGACGGTCAGCGCGGTGCTCAGCGCGGTGCCGGGCCGCGAGGCCAGCGCCCGGCCGACGGGGGTGCACCGGGCCAGCAGTCGGGCCGGATCGAGGAGGGTCAGTTCCAGGACGGCGGGCGGGCGGTAGCCCCAGCGGCGCACCTTGCGCGGCTCGGCGGGGGCGGCCGCGCCGGCCTTCGTCGTGGTCAGCTCCAGCTCGGCGAACCGCGCCAGCGCCCGGTCGACCGGACCCGGGTCGTCGACGCCCAGGTCGTCCATCAGGGAGGACGTGGTCCGCGTCCCGTCCAGCGAGCGCAGCAGGTCGGCGGCCCCGCCGGCCATCCGCAGCTGCCGCCCGCGCACCGGGTCGACCACGATCACCCGGCTGCCGTCCGCGTCCGCGACGAAGTCGAGGTCGGGGCGCATCACCAGGTCGAGGATGTCGTCGTGGCCACGGCCGGTCACCGCGGCCGCAACCTGGGCCGTACTCACGCTCGTTCTCCTCCGGAGGTCGGTGGGTCAGGCGCCCGGTGTCGCCGGGCGCGTCGATCAGTGCGCGGTCCGGTGCCTCCGGTCCCGCTCCCGGTCCCGCTTCCACGGGCGGGAGCGGAGCCGGGAACGGGGCCGGAAACAGGGCGGGGCGGTGGCCGCCGGGCTCTCACCCGAAGGCCGCCGCCCCGTTCCGGATCAGGTGCTACCGGATCAGGTGATGGCCAGACCGATGCCGATGCCGGTGCCGAGGGCGGCCCCGAACGCACCGCCCAGCGCCACGCCGTCCCAGAAGCCGGGAGCCTGCAGCTCCTCCAACTCCTCGACGAGCAGCTCGCTCTCGCTCTGGATCAGTTCCTTCGTCATGTGCTAACCTCCTTCTGGTTCACATCATTTGCGCTTCCTGTGACGGGTTGTCGTTAGCTGCCAGGCTGTCGACCCATCAGGGAGCGTGTTTTTTTGCCCGCACGGTGCTTCCGCCCGTGCCGGCCCGGGGACTTGCTGACCTGCGGGTCGGGATCAGGTGATCGCGACGCCGATGGCGATGCCACCGACGATGCCGCCACCGACCACGACGGTGCCGACGGCGAAGCCGCCAACGGTGCTCCAGAAGCCCGGAGCCTGCAGCTCCTCCAGCTCCTCGACCTCAGCGAGGTCCGTCACGACGGAGTCCTTCATGGTTGTTCACTTCCCTTCTACGAACAGCGGATTGACGATCGGAACGGGGTGCGGCGAGCGGGTCGGGATCAGGTGATCGCGACGCCGATGGCGATGCCACCGACGATGCCGCCACCGACCACGACGGTGCCGACGGCGAAGCCGCCAACGGTGCTCCAGAAGCCCGGAGCCTGCAGCTCCTCCAGCTCCTCGACCTCAGCGAGGTCGATCACGACGGAGTCCTTCATGGTTGTTCACTTCCCTTCTACGAACAGCGGATTGACGATCGGAACAGGGTGCGGCGAGCGGGTCGGGATCAGGTGATCGCCAGGCCGATGCCGATGCCGGTGCCGAGGGCGGCCCCGAAGGCCCCGCCCAGCGCCACGCCCTCCCAGAAGCCGGGGGCCTGAAGGTCCTCCAGCTCCTCGACCTCGGAGAGGTCGGCCAGGACGGTGGTGTTCTGCATGATGTTCACCTCCTTCACGGAGGTCTCGGAACGGGCGCCCGCCGCGGTCGCGGCGAGCGCGTCCCCCCGCCGCGACGGGCGGGGAAGTCCATGGTGATCGCGTGCCTCAGCCGTTGACGTCCTGGGCGGCCAGGCGCTTGGTGCCGGCCAGCAGGACGAGCACGGCCCAGGCCGCGTAGAGCGGGAAGCCCCAGGGCATCGACAGGTGCTCCACGGTGGGGTCACCGGCGATGGCCGCGATGGCTCCGCCCGGCAGGTACTTGCCGACCGAGGGCACGAACTGCACGAGCGCGCCCTCCAGCAGCACGGTGTAGAGCACCAGCCCGACGACGGAGGCCACCTGGTTGCGCACCAGGGCGCCGACGCCGACGCCGAAGGCGGCCGCGAAGGGACCGAGCAGGAAGGTGCCCCAGATCGTGGAGAACACCTCGCCGTGCCACAGGTCGATGTGGTCGATGCCCTTGGACTGCAGCACCGGCACTCCGACGGCCAGCACGGTCAACTGACCGACGACCGTGTACAGCAGGCCCAGCACCGAGGCGACCAGCACCTTGGCGAGCAGCCAGGTCTCCCGGCTGCGCACCAGGACGATCGAGTCCCCGGCCGTGCGGTGCCGGAACTCGGTGCTGACGAGCAGCGCCCCCAGGACGGCCGCGAACAGCGCGGCGAAGAAGCCGCTGCTCAGGGCCTGGTGCAGCCCCTCGGGGGTGTTGGCGTCCAGTCCGTCCGGCTTGCCGACGGTGGCGGTGGCGCCGAGCGTCTGTATCGCCGCCATGCCCACGGTGGTCAGCAGCAGCCCCCACCAGGTCCTGGTGGTGCGGGTCCGCACCCACTCGGCCGCGGTGGCGCGTTTCAGGTCTCCGCCGGTGGCCGGCGCTGCACTGGTCACTGCGGCGCTCATGCGGCGACTCCGGTTCCGTTGAGCTGGCGGTAGAGCTGTTCCAGGCTGCCGTCGGTGGACTCCCGGGCGGCGTCCTCGCGGCTGCCCTGCCAGAGCACCTTGCCCTGCAGGAAGACGACGTCGTCGACGAGGTGCTCCAGTTCGCTGAGCAGGTGGCTGCTCACCAGGACGGCGACGCCCTCGTCGGCGGCCTTCCGCAGCCGCCCGCGCAGCCACAGCACGCCGTCGGGGTCGAGGCCGTTGGTCGGCTCGTCGAGGATGAGGGCCCGGGGGGTCCCGAGCAGGGCCCTGGCCAGGCCGAGGCGCTGGCGCATGCCCAGCGAGTAGCCGCGCACCCGGCGGTCGGCGGCCTCCAGCAGGCCGACGTCACCCAGCACGTCCTCGATGCCGGCCGGGTCGAGCCCGAGCGCGGTCGTCGGTATCCGCAGGTGGGAGCGTCCGCTCCGGCCGGGGTGGAAGGCCGGTTCCAGCAGGTGCCCGACGGTGCCGGGCGGGAGACCGAGGTGGGTCCGGCCGCCGATGGTCGCGCTGCCGGTGTCGGCCGCGGCCAGGCCCAGCAGGATCCGCATCGCGGTGGTCTTGCCGGCGCCGTTGCGTCCGATGAACCCGGTGATCCGACCGGCCCGCGCGGTGAAGCTCACCGCGTCGAGGGCCGCTCGTCCGCCGTACTGCTTGGTCACACCGTCGAGGACGATGTCCAACCCGGTCCCGGTCAACCCCTGCCCCGAATCTTGAGGCCCAGCGCCACGCCCATTCCGACGGCTCCGACGAATCCCAGCCCGAGAAGCACGTACCCGATGGTGCTGACGCCGGACGCCGAGCGCGTGAACAGGGCGCCCAGGGCCAGCAGCAAGGTTGGAATTCCCGCCGCCGCCAACAGGTAGTTCGTCCGAATCGTCCGCATGTCTTTTCCCTGAAGTCTCAAGTGCCTTGGTGTGGTTACCTGGTGAACGGTACCGGGGTGGTGTAGTCCCAACCGCCGCTGCCCACGGGCGCCATCAAGAGGTCGCCGCCGGTCAGGGCGGACGCGCCGGCGACAGTGGCGCCGGTCGGTCTCTCGGACAGCTCGTGCCTGGTGTTCCCCCGGTGAGCCACGGTGTGGTGCTCCTTGTCTGCTTGCTCTTGCGTGCTGCTGACAACGAGAAATATGCCAGGCGCAACAGCGGCAGAACGGGGATTCGGCTGCAGCATATTGCAGACCCCGGTTGCAGCTTCTTTGCGCCGGCGAACCTTCGACGGGAACCGGGGACGGGTGACTCCAACACCCCCGCCTAACAAGGCAATTGCGCGCAAGTACGGGTGAAGAGCATTCTTTGGAAAGGTTTTTGACGCTCCGTCACTTTCGAGGATCCGCCTCACGCGCCGCCGCGCTCGCGCCGGGCACCCCGCCCGCCCCGCCGACCCCGACTACCCCGCCCTTCCCGCCCGCGGTGGCCCCCTCCCGCTGGTGGGGCCGCTTCCGGGGCGTTGCGCGCCTCACACCCGGGCCCGGGAACCGGCGATCCGCGTACGCGCGTTCCACTGCACGGAGCGTGCCCCGGGCAGTGACTCGGAAATGATCCCTTTGTATGCTCCGCTCTCCGGCTTCCTTCCGTCCGTCGGCGATGACGCGAACGGCGGGGGAGCGGCGGTAGAGGCGCCCGAAGGCGGCCTCCGGTGAAGGGTGCAGGTATGACAGGCCGCAGGGCGGGGACGTCGGACGAGGACGCCGGCTGGTGGGAGAACCTCCCCCCGCAGGGCGATCCGTACCGGCAGGATGCGCCACGGCGTGACGACGTACCCCGGCCGCGGGCGCCGCACGGCCGGGCGGACGACCGGCAGGCCGTTCCGACCGGCGGCCGGGCCGAGGCCCGCCGGGCCGCGCAGCAGCAGGGCCGGGGCGGCCGGCGCTCGGCGGGGCCGGACGCCGGGGGCGCGCCGGAGGGCGGTGGCCGGGCCGAGGCCCGCCGGGCCGCGCAGCAGGGGCGCCGCAAGCCCCGCCGGACCAAGCGCATCGTGATCTGGAGCCTGGTCGGCACCAGCCTCGCCGTGGTCGGCACCGGCGGTTTCCTCTACTGGCGGCTGAACGCCAACATCTCCTCCTGGGACAGCGCCGGCGTCAGCGAGAGCCGCCCGCCGGAGGCGGAGGCGGACGCCAACGGCAACAAGCCGATGAACATCCTGCTGATCGGTTCGGACTCGCGCGACGGCGACAACAAGGACCTCGGCGGCGGCGACGAGGGCGGCGCCCGCTCGGACACCACGATCCTGCTGCACGTCTACGCCGACCACAAGCACGCCGTCGGCGTCTCGTTCCCCCGCGACGCGCTGGTCGACATACCCAAGTGCATGCTGGGGAACAAGACCTGGACCGGTCCGCAGAGCAACGTCATGTTCAACAGCGCCTTCTCGGTGGGCGACCTGAAGGACGGCAACCCGGCCTGCACCCAGAACACCGTGGAGAAGCTCACCAACCTGCGGATCGACCACACCATGGTGGTCAACTTCGAGGGCTTCGCCGCGATGACCAAGGCGGTCGGCGGCGTCGAGGTCTGCCTGCCCAACGACATCTACGAGCGCGACCTCAACCCGAACCTGCCCCGCAAGGGCAAGCTGATCTACTCGAAGGGCATGCAGAAGGTCGAGGGCCAGTCCGCGCTGGACTACGTCCGGCTGCGGCACGGCATCGGCGACGGCTCCGACGTCGGCCGGATGAAGCGCCAGCAGGCGTTCCTCTCCTCGCTGATCAAGCAGGTCAAGTCGGAGGGCATGAGCCCGACCACGCTGTACCCGCTGGCCGACGCCGCCACCAAGTCGCTGACCGTGGACGAGAGCCTGGACAGCATCGACAAGCTGACCGGCCTGGCGATGACGCTCAAGAACATCGACCTGCACGACATCAAGTTCATCACCACGCCCTGGCACTACGAGGGCGCCCGGATCGGCCTCAACCACCCGGACGTCGACCAGCTGTGGGCCTCGCTGAAGGCCGACCGCACCCTGGACGGGCAGGACGCCGGCGCCGCCTCCCCGGCCCCGTCCGAGCCCGCGACCGAGTCCGCGTCACCCACCGAGGCGCCCGCCCCGCCCGCCGACGGCACCGGCGTGAAGGTCGCGGTCTACAACGGCACCACCACGGCCGGACTCGGCCTCAAGGCCGCCGACACCCTGAAGGGCGCCCACTACACCGTCACCTCGACCGGCAACGCGGCCAGCCAGAACCACGCCACCACGGTGGTCCAGTACGGTTCGGCCGCCCAGAAGGCGCACGCGCAGGCCGTCGCCGCGCTGTTCCCGGGCGCGACCGTCGAGGCGGGCGGCGCCGCGGGCACCGTCACGCTGGTCCTCGGCAAGGACTACGCCGCGACGGCGGGGGGCGGGACGGCGGCGGCCCCCTCCGACCCGGGCCCGGTCTCCTCCGAGGTCGCCGGGGAGGCCCGCTCCGCGGACCAGGACGCCTGCTCCGACCTCAGCTTCGGCTGACCGGGACCGGGACCGCGAACGCGGGACGGCCGGGCGGCAGCGCCGCCCGGCCGTCCGAGCACGGCTCGCGGCTCGCCGGTGGTCAGCCGAGTCCGAAGACCCGCTCCAGCACGACGGCGACGCCGTCCTCGTCGTTGCTGACCGTCACCTCGTCGGCCACCGCGCGCAGTTGACCGTGCGCGTTGCCCATCGCCACGCCGTACCCGGCCCAGTTGAACATCGGGACGTCGTTGGGCATGTCGCCGAAGGCGATGGTCCCGGCGGCGGTGACGCCCAGTCGGCGGGAGGCCAGCGAGAGGCCGGTGGCCTTGGTCAGGCCGAGCGGGAGGAGTTCGACGATGCCCTCGCCGGCCATCGTGATGCCGACCAGTTGACCGGCCACCGACCAGGCGGCGTGGGCGAGTTGGTCGTCCGTCAGGTCGGGGTGCTGGATGTACAGCTTGCTGACGGGGGTGGCGAGCAGCAGGTCGGGGGAGACCTCCCGGAGCGGGAGTTCGGCGCCGATCCGCAGCCGGTAGCCGGGCCCGGCGAGCACCTCGCCGTCCAGGCCGTCCTGGTTGGCGGCGACGGCCAGCGGGCCGACCTCGGCCTCGATCTTGGCGAGGGCGAGCGCGGCCAGCTGCCGGTCCAGGGTGACGGAGGTGAGCAGCTTGTGCGCGCCCGCGTCGTAGACCTGGGCGCCCTGCCCGCAGACCGCTATCCCGGTGTAGCCGATCTCGTCGAGGACCGGCCTGGTCCAGCCGGCCGAGCGGCCGGTGACGATGATGTGCTTCGCCCCGAGCGCGGTGACCGCGCCCAGGGCCTCGCGGGTGCGGGCGGAGACGTTCTCGGCGCTGGTGAGCAGCGTCCCGTCGAGGTCGGTGGCGACCAGCCGGTAGGGCAGCGAGTCGGTGCTCATGGTGCGCGGTGCTCCTGGAGGAAGGGGGCGGGTTACTTGGTGACCGGCTCCAGCACGGCCTTTCCGCCGAGGAAGGGCCGCAGCGCCTCGGGCAGGACCACCGAGCCGTCGGCCCGCTGGTGGTTCTCCAGCAGCGCGACGATCACCCGGGGGACGGCGACCAGGGTGCCGTTGAGGGTGGCGAGCGGGCGGGTGCCCTCGGCGTCGCGCATCCGGATGGAGAGCCGGCGGGCCTGGTACTCGGTGGTGTTGGAGGTGGAGGTGACCTCGCGGTACTTGCCCTGGGTCGGGACCCACGCCTCGATGTCGAACTTGCGGGCGGCCGAGGCGCCGAGGTCGCCGGAGGCGACGTCGATCACCCGGTAGGGCAGTTCCAGCGCGTTCAGGAAGTCCTTCTCCCACTGGAGCAGGCGGCGGTGCTCGGCCTCGGCGTCCTCGGGGGTGGTGAAGACGAACATCTCCACCTTCTCGAACTGGTGCACCCGGATGATGCCGCGGGTGTCCTTGCCGTAGGTGCCGGCCTCGCGGCGGAAGCAGGAGGAGAAGCCGGCGTACCGCAGCGGCAGCCGGTCGGCCTCCAGGATCTCGTCCATGTGGTAGGCGGCGAGCGGTACTTCGCTGGTGCCGACCAGGTAGCGGTCGTCGTCGGCGAGGTAGTACACGTTCTCGGCGGCCTGGCCGAGGAAGCCGGTGCCGTCCATCGCGGCCGGGCGCACCAGGGCCGGGGTGATCATCGGGGTGAAGCCGACCGCGGACGCCTGCGCCATCGCCATGTTGACCAGGGCCAGTTCCAGCAGCGCGCCGGGGCCGGTCAGGTAGTAGGAGCGGGAGCCGGCCACCTTGGCGCCGCGCTCGGTGTCGATCGCGCCGAGCAGCTGGCCCAGTTCGACGTGGTCGCGGGGCTCGAAGCCCTCGGCGGCGAAGTCGCGCGGGGTGCCGATCTCCTCCAGCGTGACGAAGTCCTCCTCGCCGCCGACCGGGGCGGCCGGGTCGATCAGGTTGGCCAGCGAGCGCTGCAGCCGCTCGGCCTCCTCCTTCGCCTCGCCCTGGGCGGCGTCGGCGGCCTTCACCTCGGCGGCCAGCTCCTTGGTGCGGGCCAGCAGGGCGGCCTTCTCCTCGCCCTTGGCGGCGGCCACCTGCTTGCCGAGCTGCTTCTGCTCGGCGCGCAGCTCGTCGAAGCGGGTGCCGGACGCGCGGCGGCGTTCATCGGCGGAGAGCAGGGCGTCGACCAGGTCGACGTCCTCGCCACGGGAGCGCTGCGAGGTGCGCACTCGCTCGGGGTCTTCACGGAGCAGGCGGAGGTCGATCACGGCCCCCAGCCTACCGGTGGGCGGGGGCCGCTCCGGGACGCCGCCCGGTCGGGTCGGGGGCGGGTCCCGGCCGCGCGGCGGGTTGAGCGGTTATGTACCGGCTGTCCGTAATTGTGGCATCCTGTCCCGCGCGCCCCCGGGAGAGGGTGGTGGAAGGCCGTCCGGGGTTGGGGATAACTCTGCTCCGCCTGTGGATAACCCCGGTGGACAACCCGCCTGCAGACGGGTTATCCACAGGATCGCCCCCGGGCCTGTGGACAGTGCGGAACCGAAGGTCCGCAGACGTCCGAACCGGGAATTCCAGGTTTCAAACCTCGATTCGGCTTCCCGGGTGAGGGAATTCGCTCGCTCGCCCAGGTGATTTGTCGGCGCAAGGGCGACTCTGGTCCGATTAGTCCACTACGCGGCCCTAGCAGATGATCTGACCGGACCTGGTGGTTTCTTTACCGTTTTGTCGACTCGGGCCCGTCCCTGTGGATAACTGCCCGTCAGCTGGGGACAACCCCGCCTGTGGACGCCGCCCGCCGTCCTGTGGATGAACCGCCCCGCCCGCCCCCGCGCCCGGCCGGCCCGGCAGCGCCGCTGGTGAACGGGGCTGCGCCGGCCAGGTGACGTCCGGGCGTGTCGGAAGTGAACGGGGCGGGACCGCGCACGGCCCCGCCCGGCCCGGGTCGTCCCCC
Source organism: Kitasatospora sp. NPDC004272 (assembly GCF_053603035.1). Classification (NCBI taxonomy): domain Bacteria; kingdom Bacillati; phylum Actinomycetota; class Actinomycetes; order Kitasatosporales; family Streptomycetaceae; genus Kitasatospora; species Kitasatospora sp. NPDC004272. The sequence continues at coordinate 76,981 of NZ_JBSGET010000011.1, forward strand.
TCCCCGGCGGGGAGCGGCGCCTAGAGCTCCCCGCGCCCGTCCAGGCAGCGCGAGAGCCAGTCTGCGGCGGTCGCGAAGTCCAGGTCCGAGGTGCCGTTGCGGAGCGGGAAGGCGGTGCCCTTGTCGGCCCGCGGGTAGGAGCCGAGGAAGCGCACCTGCGGGCAGATCCGCTTCAGGCCCATCAGCGCCTCGCTGACCCGCCGCTCGCTGAGGTGCCCCTCGCAGTCGATCAGGAAGCAGTAGTTGCCCATGCCCTCGCCGGTCGGCCGGGACTCGATCCGCATCAGGTTGATCCCGCGCACCGCGAACTCCTGCAGCAGCTCCAGCAGCGCGCCCGGGTGGTCGTCCGGCAGCCACACCACCATCGAGGTCTTGTCCCAGCCGGTCGCCGAGGACACCCGCCCGGGACGGCCCGCCAGCACGAACCGGGTGGTCGGCGACGCCACGTCGTGGATCTCGTCCGACAGCACCTCCAGCCCGTACAGCTCCGCGGCGAACGCCCCCGCCACCGCCGCGTCGTAGCGGCCCTCCTGGACCAGCCGGGCCGCCTCCGCGTTGGACGCCGCCGACTCCCACTGCGCGTCGGGCAGGTTCGCGGCCAGCCAGTGCCGCACCTGCGGCTGCGCCACCGGGTGGCCGCTGACCGTCTTCACGTCGCCCGCGGTGGTGCCGGGCCGGACCATCACCGCGAACGAGATCGGCAGCAGCACCTCGCGGTAGATCATCAGCGGGCTGCCGTTGATCAGCTCGTCGCTGGTGGTGGTGACCGCGCCGTCCACCGAGTTCTCGATCGCCACCATCGCGCCCGCGGCCTCACCGGCCCGCACCGCGTCCAGCGCCGCCGAGACCGAGGCCACCGGCGTCAGCTCCCGGGTCGCCGCCTCCGGCAGGGTGCGCAGCGCCGCCTCGGTGAAGGTGCCCGCGGGCCCGAGATAGGTGTAACGGGTCGCCGACATGACCGCCTCCGAACTCACTGCGCCTACGCGTGGGCACCCCTGGCCCGTTCCTCACCATAGCCACTTTCCCGGCGCCGCCCGGCCCCGTCCCGCTCTGCGGGCAGCGGACCGGGCGGCCGCGCCGCCGTCCTCAGCCCTCCAGCAGCTGCTGCCCCACGTACCCGCCCGCGGGGGCGCCCGGCGGCACCGCGAACAGCGCCGACGCCTCGTGCCGCAGGTACCGGGAGAGGCCGTCGCCGCGGGAGAGCCGCTGCTGCACCGGCACGAAGCCGCGCGCCGGGTCGGCCTGGTACGCGGCGAACAGCAGCCCGGCGTCCGGGGAGCCGTCGGGCAGCAGGCCGTCGTGGAAGGAGAAGCCGCGCCGCAGCATCGCCGCCCCGCCGTTGGAGGCCGCCGCGGCGACCCGGACGTGCGCGTCGGGGGCGATCCGCAGGACGCCGTCCCCGTCGGTGGCGGCCAGGTCGACGGGGGTGCGCTCGACTGCGTCCGGCCCGCCGGAGAGCGGGGCGCCGTCGCTCTTGCGGCGGCCGATGATCCGCTCCTGCTTGTCCAGCGGCAGGGTGTCCCAGCCCTCCAGCAGCATCCGGATCCGGCGCAGCACCGCGTAGCTGCCGCCGGCCATCCAGTCGCCGCCGGCCGCGAACACGGTGGCGTCGAACTCCGGGTCCTGCGGGCGCGGGTTGTTGGTGCCGTCGACCTGGCCCATCAGGTTGCGGCCGGTCATCGGGTGCGGCGTCGCGCCGGGCGTGCGGGCGAAGCCGGACATCAGCCAGCGCGGCGCGGCCAGCCCGGTGGCCAGCCGCATCAGCACCCGCAGCGCGTGCACCGCGACCAGGCTGTCGTCCGCGCCGATCTGCACCCACAGGTCGCCGCCGGAGCGGGCCGGGTCCAGCGCGTCGCCGGGGAAGGCGGGCAGCTCGACCAGTGCGGCGGGGCGGCGGTCGGCCAGCCCGGCCTTGTCGAACAGGGTGGCGCCGAAGCCGAAGGTGACGGTCAGCGAGCTGGGTCCGGCGTCCAGCGCGATCTGGTTCTCGCCCTCGGTGGCGGGCTCGCCCGCGGCCATCCGGGCGGCCGCCGCCGACCAGCCGCGCAGCAGCGCGGCCAGCCCGTCCCGCCCGGTGCTGGCCAGCAGGTCGAACGCCGCCCACTCGACCCGGGCCTGGGCGGGCTCGACGATCCCGCCCTGCCGGGCCGCGTGGAACGGCACCCGGGCCGCGCCCAGCGTCACCCCGTCGGCCGGGGCGTGCGCGGAGGCCCGCCCGCCCCACGCCCCGCCGGCCGCCCCCACCGCGAGCCCGGCCCCGGCCCCGCCGAGCACCGCCCGCCGGGACAGCCCGGCCGATCCGCCGCTCACGGCCCGACCTTCAGCTGCCGGGTGGCCGTCACCTGGTCGATGTCGGAGGAGCGGACGGTCACCGAGACCACCCACACGCCGTTCAGCGGCAGCTGAGCGGTGCCGGTCCAGCTGCCGGTGCCCTGCGCCTGCAGGGTCACGGGCAGCGGGCCGAGGTCGCGGTCGGGGAGGGTGAAGGCGAGCTCCAGCTCCGGCACCTCGGCGGGCTGCCCGGCGGAGTCGGTGAGCTTCAGGGTGACCGCGTTCGGGCCGGTGGCGACCGGGCTGACGGTGACGACCGCGGTGCCCTTGGCGTTGGCGGTCCGGCCGCCGGTGTCGTACGGGAGCTCCAGCTCCTCGGTCCGCCCCGGCACCGGGGAGGCGCTCGCGCCCGCACCGGCCGTCGCGGGCGCGTCGGCGACCGCCTGGGCGACCCGTCCGGGCGGCGAGTTGGTGAGCATGGTGGTGACCACCAGCACCGCCACCGCCACCGCGGTCTCCACCACCACGCTGCGCCGCAACCCGGCCCGGGCGGGGGAGCCGACGGCGGCCCGCTCGCCCCGGGCGCGGTCGCGCACCGCCCGCTGGCGGGCCAACTGGGCGGCCCGCGCCGGATCCTCGCCCCGGCCCCCGGCACCCCGGACGTCGTCGTCCGGCTGGCCCGCGACGGTGCTGGCGCCCGCCGCCGTTGCCCCTGCGGTGCCTGCGACGTTCGCGGTGCCCGTGACGTCCCCGGCGCCCGCAGCGCCCTCGCCACCCGCCGCCGCTGCCCCTGCGGTATCCGCGACGTCCACCGGGCCCCCGGCGCCCACCGCCGTGCCCGCGACGCCTCCGGCGCCCGCCGCGTTCGCGGCGCCTGCGCCTGCGCCCGCTCCGTCACCCGCAGCGCCCTCGCCACCCGTCGCCGCCTCCGCCGTGCTCGTGACGTCCATGACGTCCCCGGCAGTGGTCGGCGCCTCGGTGGCCCACTCGCCCCGGGCGTCGTCAGCCCCGCCGGCCCCGGCGCCCACCGCCGTGCCCGCCGTCTCCCCGGCACGCGCAGCGTTCGCGTCCGCCTCCGCCGTGCCCGCCGTCCCCCCGGCACGCGCAGCGTTCGCGTCCGCCGCCGCTTCGCTCGCCGCCTCGTCGGTCCCGCGCAGCCGGGCCGTCCAGGCGCGGGAGATCCAGGCGACGCCGAGCATCGCCGCCACGCAGCCGACCTTGATCAGCAGCAGCCGCCCGTACGAGGTGTCGACCAGCGCGCTCCAGGAGCCGAGGCCGCGCCAGGACTGGTAGACGCCGGTGACCACGAGCACCGCGACCAGCCAGAACGCCAGCTTGGAGAAGCGGTCGACGGCGGCGGCGGGCAGGCCGCGGCGCAGGCCGACGGCGAGGACGGCCAGGCCGCCGAGCCAGCCGGCCATCGCGAGCAGGTGCAGGGCGGCCAGCGGGAGCGCCAGCGGGACCTGGAGGCCGACCGAGGAGTGGTCGGCGCCGACCCAGGTCGCGGACAGCGCGAGCGCGAGGGCGAGTCCGGCCAGGCCGAGGCCGAGCCGGGTGTCGCGCTGCGGGCGCTCGGCGGCGGCCCGCTCCAGCCGGCGCAGCTCCGCCTCCTCCGCCTCCTCCTCGTCCTCGGGTCCGGCGGCGTCGGCGGCGTCGGCGGCGGCGTCGACCTCCGGGGCGGGGGCGGGCTTGGGCTGCTGGGTCCCCAGCTGGCCGACCAGCAGCGACAGGAAGACGCCCGCGGCGGCGAGCAGCAGCAGCCGGGCGGCCAGCGCGGTGCCGATCCGCTCGTCCAGGGTGGCGCGCACCAGCGACAGGTCGAAGGACTGCCCGAGGCCGCTGCCGCGCTCGTACGGGCCGCGCAGCATCAGCACGGCGACGGTGGACAGCAGCAGCGCGACCCAGCCGGTCATCAGCAGCCGCTGCACGCCGCGCACGGCCGCGCCGCCGGGCCACACCACGATCACGAACGCGGCGGCGCCGACCAGCAGGGCGAAGGCGGCGTAGGCGACGGTGCGGGCGGTGCCGTAGGCGAAGGCGACCGCGCCGTCGGCCTTGGCGCCCTGCACGGCGGCGGGGTTCACCGAGGTGTCGGAGGGGGCGCCGATGGAGAAGGTGAAGGCGCCGCCGACGGGGTGGGAGTCCTCCGAGACGGCCCGCCAGGCCACCGTGTAGGTGCCGTTCGCGAGGCCGGAGCGCAGCGCGACCCGGGCGGTGGCGGCCCGGCCGTCGACGTGGTCGGGCTTGCCGTCGTCGACCGCGTTGCCCTGCGGGTCGAGCACCCGCACCGAGTCGGTGGACAGCGAGACGCCCTCGCTGAAGGTGAGCGTGACCGCGGCGGGCGCGGTCGCCACCACCGAGCCCCGTTCCGGGTCGGTGCCCTCCAGGGTGGCGTGCGCGGACGCCGCGGTCGCCCCGCCGAGCACCAGTCCGAGCGCGGCCACCAGTACCGCCAGCAGCGCGCCGAGCCGCCGCCTCACCCCTGTCACCACGTGCGTGCCTCTCCTCGTCGCCATCGCCGATCAGCTACCCGGACGGTACGTCAGCGGTTTCACCGGAACCCTGACCACGACCCGGCCCGCCTTGGCGAACTGCAGGTCGAGCTCCAACTCGTCGCCGAGCGAGGGCTGTTCGGTCCAGTCCATGATCATCAGGTGCGCGCCGCCGCGGGACAGGTCGAGGGTGCCGCCGGCCGGGACGTCCATCGCCTCGACCTGCTCCATCGAGCTGTCGGTCGACCGGTGCATGGTCACCGACCCGGCGGCCGGGCTGCTCACGCTCACCAGGGTGTCCGCGCCGCCGGCGTTGCGGACGGTCAGGTAGCCCGCGCCCATCCCGCCGGGCGTGGCGGGCAGCGGTATGTACGGGTCCGCGACGGTCAGCCGCGGCGCGCCGCCGGAGCCGCCGGACTGGAGCGCCACCGCGCCCGCGCCGACCGCGAGCGCGGCCGCCAGCCCCGCCCCGAGCAGCGCGGAGCGCCGGAACGACCGGCTGCTCACACCGCCACCCCGTTCGCCATCAGCTCCAGGTCGTGCTTGTAGACGTCGATCGAGGTGCCCGCCATGTACAGCAGGTGCGCCTTGTCGTCGCCGGGCATGAACGCGAGCACCTGCGCGCCGTGGGTGGAGGTGACCGCGCCCTTGGCGTCCACCACCGGGTCCTCGACCAGGATGCCGAGCGGCTTGGCCGCGGTCTTCACCTTCGACAGGTCGCCGGTCAGCCCGATGAAGTCCTTGCCCATCGAGTCCAGCCAGGTCCGCAGCACCTGCGGGGTGTCCCGCTCCGGGTCGGTGGAGACGAACACGATCGCCAGCTTCTCCCGCTGCTCGGCGGTCAGCTTCGACATCGCGACGCCGATGTCGCCCATCGTGGTCGGGCAGACGTCCGGGCAGCTGGTGTAGCCGAAGAACAGCAGCACGGTCTTGCCCGCGGTCTTCGCCCGCAGGTCGTACGGCTGCCCGGAGGTGTCGTCCAGCACCAGGTCCGGCTTGTCGAAGTTCTTGCCGAGCACGGTGCCCTGGTACTGGCTGGTCGACGCCTTCTTGCTGACCTTCGCCGCCCCGGTGCTCTCCCCGCCGCCACCGGAGGAGGAGCAGGCGGACAGCGCCAGCGAGGCGCCGAGGACGAGGGCGGCGGCGGTCAGCAGCCGGGGGCGGGGGCGGTGGAGGGAGGCCACGGGACTTTCCTGTTCGTACGGGAGCGGTCGGTACGGGGAGCGGCAGGAGCACGGGAGCGCGGGAGCGCTCGGTGCGGGGTGCTCGTGCGGAGGGGGAGGGCGGAGGGGAGGGCGGAGCGCCGGGACGGGGCGCGCGGCCCCGTCCCGGCGGCGGTTCAGGACTGGCCGGAGCGGCGGCGCAGCCCGGCCGCGCCGAGCGCGGCGCCGGCCACGCCGACCACGATGCCGACCACGCCCAGCGTGCGGGCCGTCGAGTCGGAGCCCTTCGTGCCGGACGCGGCGGCCTGCTCGGTGCCGCTGGAGTCGGCCGAGTGGTGGTCGGCCGCGGCGGTGGCGTCGGCCGTGGCGGCCTTGGAGAGCTTCAGCGTCGGGGCGGGCTTGGACGGCTCGGGCTGCCCGTCCTTGGCCTCCTCGATCCAGCGGACCACGTCGCCGTTGTCGTAGGTCTGCAGCGCCTTGAAGGTCAGCGTGTCGGTGTCGGTCGGCAGCGCGCCGAGCGAGACCGCGAAGTCCTGGTACTGCCCGGGGCCGATCTTGGTGCCGTCGTTCGCGGTCCAGGTGATCTTCGAGACGGCCTCGGTGATCTGCTGGCCGTGCGAGTCCAGCGGCTTGTCGAGCTTCGACTTCTCCAGCACCGCCGTCCAGCCGGGAACCGGCTGGGTGCGGACCGAGGCCATCGGGTGGTCCAGCGGCAGGTTGACCTCGACCTTCACGGTGGAGGCGGTGTCGCTCTCGTTCGGCACCCGGAACGCCACGGCGCTGTACCCGCCCTGCTGGACGCTGCCGGGCTGGACGGTGACGTGGGCGAAGGCGGGAACGGCGGACGCCAGCAGGGCGCCGGCCGCCACCACGAGCGCGCCGAGGGAACGGCGGGCGGAAAGCGAACGCATCAGGGGACTCCTGAGGAAGGGGGCCGCGCGGCGCTGCCGCGTCGGCACGGGGGGAGGAGCGGGACTCGTCCGGCCCGCTCACGGCGCGGGCACGGGGGCAGCGGTGCGCGCCCGGTCCCGGCGTTCCTGCCCGGTCCCGATCAGCGCGCGAACGCCACCGCGGGCGGTCCCCGGCGCGGCAGGCTGTGCCGCAGCACCGCCGCCACCGGCAGCGGCCAGTCCTCCGGGCGCCCGGTCCGGCGCGGCGCGACCGGGTGCCCGGCACCCAGCAGCAGTGCGCCCAGCAGCGCCACCGCGCCGCGCAGCGGGGCGGCCCACTCCCGGGCGGTCAGCGCGGCGGTCCGCACCAGCCGCCACAGCGCGGCCTCGCCGCGCCGCAGCCACCAGCCCGCGACCAGCGCCGCCGCCAGGTGGCCCAGCAGCATGCCGGGGGTCAGCCCCAGCCAGCCGGCCGCCGCGTGCGGCGCCGCGGCCGCGACCACCGCCTGCGGGTCCAGGCCGGCCGCGCTCACCACCTGTTCCGGCGTGGTGTCCAGCGGGACGACGGTCAGCCCGTTGCCGGGGGCGTCGTCGCACAGCAGCCGGCCCGCGACGACCGCCAGCGGGTCCGCGGCGCCGGCTCCGGCCATCTGCGCGTGCGCCATCGGCGCACCGCCGCCCAGGCCGCCGCCGAAGAAGTGGAACAGCAGGTGCAGTCCCAGCTGCCCGCCGGCCAGCGCCGTCGCGATCGCCGCCAGCGGGCGCTCCCGCCCGCCGACCAGCGCGGCCGCCGCGCACACCGCGGCGAAGCCCAGCAGCAGCACGTCCGGCGCCACCGCGCCACCCGCCCGCGCGTGCCCGAAGGCCGCGACCAGCGTGCACACCAGCGCGAACGGCACCGCCCGCAGCAACCGCAGGTCCCAGGCCGCCACCGGCACCCGGCGCGCGGGCACGGCGGCGCCCCGGCGGGCGGCGGCGGTGGGGTCAGTCATGGCCGGGCCATCATCTCACCGCCTACAACCGCCCCCGGGGCAGGGGCGTGAACCGGCCCCGAATGGCGAGAAACCGACCGGCGCACTCACCCGTCCGCGCGCTGATCGGCACACCCGACGGGACCAGTCCATCCGCCGAACGGGCGGGCTTGGCTCGTGCGGACGGTTCGCCGTGCACCGCCGGGGAGATAGCTAGTTGTATGTGGAGCCGCAGCCAGGAGGGATCTCCCGTGGAAATCTGGTGGACTCTGCACCTCAAGCGCGATCCGGCCAGCGTGCCGCTCGCCCGCCGCATCCTGCTCGGGGCCATGGACGCCGCCGGAGTCGACCCGCAGGTCGCCTTCGACCTCGGCCTCGCCCTCACCGAGGCGTGCGCCAACGCGGTCGAGCACGCCGCGCCCGCCCACGCGGGGGGCACCTTCCAGGTCACCGCTTCGCGCAGCGGCGACCTGCTGCGGATCGAGGTGGCCAACACCAGCCCGGCCGCGCCCGCGCCCTCCTCCGCCCCCGCCGCCGTCGCCGAGCGCCCGGCCCCGCGGCCGGCCGCGCCGCGCCGCCCGGCCGCCGAGCGGCCCGCCCCGCGCTGCCGCACCCGGCGCGGCCGGGCCTCCGTCCCGGCCCGGGTGCTCACCGCCCGCCGGCCCGCCGCGGACCGCCCCGCCCCGTACGACACCCACGTGCTGCCCCCGCTGCCGTGCCCCGTCCCGCCGGGCCCCGCCGCCGACGCCGTGCCCGACCTGGACGCCGAGTGCGGCCGCGGCCTGTTCCTGATCCACGCCCTGGCCGACCGCGTTCAGCTCCGCACCCACCCGCTGCGCGGCGCTACCGTCAGCTTCGACAAGCTGCTCACCCCGGGCCCGGCCGCCGCCCTGCTGCGCACCGCCTCCTGAGCGGCCGCCGCCCTGCTGCGCACCGCCTCCTGAGCGGCCGCCGCCCTGCCGCGCACCGCCTCCCGCGCGGCCACCGGCCGCCCGTTCGTGTCCGACCCCCGTCCCGCTCCCGGGCGTCTCACGGTCCGAAACTCGCTGGCGGACGCTCCCGACTCCCCGGTTAAGGTCTAGACCGGCCACCGGAGGGGACCATGACCACCACAGCCGCGGAGCCCGCCTCCGCATCCCGTCGCGCACTGTCCCGGATGGGCAACGCACTGCAGGGACGGGACTTCCGCCTCTGGTTCTACGGCCAGCTGACGTCCGCGTCCGGCGGCCTCGCCCAGGGCGTCGCGATGTCCTGGATGATCCTCGAACTCACCCACAACGCCGTCTGGTTGACCGTCCAGACGGCCTGCGCCTGGGGGCCGACGCTGCTCCTCGGCCCGTGGGCCGGCGCGCTGGTCGACCGGTCGGACCGGCGCCGCCTGCTGCTGGTCACCCAGAGCCTGATGATGGCGATCAGCCTGGCGCTGGCCCTGATCGCCGCCTTCGACGGGATCCGGCTGTGGGTGCTGCTGGCCCTCTCGCTCTGCACCGGGTTGATCACCACCGTCGACTCCACGGCCCGGCAGGTCTTCGTGGTCGACCTGGTCGGCGCCGGCGCGGTGGCCAGCGCCGTCGGACTCTGGGAGGTCGCGCTCAACGCCTCCCGGGTGATCGGCCCCAGCATCGCCGGCGCGCTGCTCGCCACCAGCGGCCCCGGGTTCTGCTTCGTCTTCAACGGACTCGCCTACGCCGCCCCGCTGTTCGCCCTGGTCAAGCTCCGCCCCGAGGACGGCGGTCCGCGCCGCGCATCCACCGGCGGGCCCAAGGCGAAGGCCCGCGAGGGCCTCTCCTACGCCTGGCGCTCCCCGCTCATCCGCGGCCTGCTGCCGATGTCCGCCGCCAGCGGTCTGATCTTCGCGATGGGGCTCACCCTCCCGCCGCTGGTCAGCTACTCGCTGGGCGCGGGCGGCGGCGGGTACGGCCTGCTGATGGCCGCGTTCGGCATCGGCGGCCTGCCCGGCGCGCTGCTGGCGGCCGGCTCGCCCGAGCCCACCCCGCGCCGGGTGCGCAGCCTGGCGCTGGCCACCTCCGCGGCGATCCTGCTCACCGCGCTGTCGCCGAACATCTACGTCGCGGTGCCCGGCATGGTCGCGGTCGGCCTCACCTCGATCTGGTTCATCGCCACCGCGAACACCCTGGCCCAGCTGCGCTCGGCCCCGGAGATGCGCGGCCGGGTGATGGCCCTGTGGGGCAGCGCGATGACCGGCACCCTCCCGCTCACCGGCCTCGCCGTCACCTTCGTCGCCCAGCACGTCGACGCCCGGATCGGCTTCTCGATCTCCGGCGCCGCCCTGCTGCTGGCCACCCTGGCGGCCTGGCGGGCGCTGCGCCCGAACGTCTGACCCGCCGCGCGCGCGGCGGCGCGGGCCGGGGTGTCGAGAACGGCGCCCCGGCTCCGACCGGGGTACGGAAGGACGAACGCCCGCACCGCGAGGAGCCCGCCGTGAGGTACGTGCTGCAACTGCACTTCAGCCAGGACGACACCCGCGTCCCGCCGATCCCCACCTGGAGCCCGGAGGCCACCGCCGCCCACCTCGCCCACGTGCGCCGGACGGCGGCCGAGCTGACCGCCACCGGCGAGCTGGTCGAGGCGCGCGGCCTGGCGGAGCCGGCCACCGCCCGGATCGTCCGGGCCACCGGCGGGGAGCCGGTCGTCACCGGCGGGCCGTTCCCGGACGGCAAGGAGTTCCTGTACGGCTGGTGGCTGGTCGACTGCGCGGACGAGGCGCGGGCGGTCGAGATCGCGGCCCGGGTCTCCGCGGTGCCGGGACACGACGGGAGGCCGATGAACCTGCCGATCGAGGTCCGCGAGCTGCTGCCGGAGGCCCCGGCGGAGCGCTGACGGCGACGGGGGCGCAGGCGGCAGCGCGAATTGCCGGGCCGGTCCGGGCGGCGGACCATGGTGATCATGATGCACCAGATGCGCGCCGAGACCGACCCGACCGGTGCCACGGACTCCGTGGTCAGCTGGCACATCGTCCGCGACGCGGACCTCACCGCGCTGTGCGGCAGGGAACTGTCCGCCGACGCCCCCGTCCAGGACGCCACCCGCTGGACCGTCGACCCCGACCACAACTGCCACACCTGCGGGGCGCTGTTCCTGCGCGAGACCCCGTACCTTCCGGACGAGCACACCGGCTGACGCCCGCCGCGGCGTACCCTGACGGGTGTCCCGACCCGACCCGCCGGAGGTGCTCCCGTGGTCATCGACTCCGCCACCGACGGCCGGATCCAGCGCGGCAACGAGACCCGGCGGGCGGTGCTCGGCCGGGCCGTGCAGATCGCCTCGGTCGAGGGCCTGGAGGCGCTGTCGATCGGGCGGCTGGCGACCGACCTCGGGCTGAGCAAGAGCGGCGTGTTCGCGAGCTTCGGCTCGAAGGAGGAGCTCCAGCTGGCGACCGTCCGGGCGGCCCGGCGGATCTTCCACGACCGGGTGGTGGCCCCGGTGCTGGAGCGGCCCGAGGGCGTGCGGCGGCTGCTGGCGCTGTGCGAGCAGTGGCTGGAGTACTCGCGGGGCCGGGTCTTCGACGGCGGCTGCTTCTTCTACGAGGTGACGGCCGAGTTCGACGCCCGGCCCGGCCCGGTGCGGGACGCGCTGGCGCAGTCGGCGCTGGAGTGGGAGGGCCTGGTGACCGACCTGGCCCGGGCGGCCGCGGCGGCCGGCGAACTGCCCGAGGGCACCGACCCGGAGGAGCTGGCCATGCTGCTGACCGGCCTGATGGACAGCGCGAACAGCCTGGCGGTGCTGCACGACGACCCGTCCCGCTACGACCGGATGCTCCGGGCGGCCCGCCGCCTGCTGGGCCTCCCCCCGGCCTGAGCCTGATCCGTTCCGCCCTGAGCCCGGCCCGTTCCGCCCGTCCGCAGGGCCTTTTTCTCGCCTTCTAAACTGCACGAACGGTCGTGCTAATATCTCGGCCATGCCAGCCACCGCCCTCGTGCGCACCACGCTGAACGCCGCCTCCCTACTCGCCACCGCCCCGCCGGGACGGGTGGCCTACGAGCTCTTCCGGCACCCGGTGCGCCGCAGCCGGGTCCGCCCCGCCGAGCGCGAACTGCACGACCGGGCGCGCACCGCGGAGCTGCTGGTCAACGGCAAGCGGACGCGGGTCTACCGGTGGGGCGACGGCGCGCGGCCGGTGCTGCTGGTGCACGGCTGGCGCTCCCGGGCCTCGCGCTTCACCCCGTACGTGCGCGGGCTGCTGGACCTCGGGATGAGCCCGGTCGCCTTCGACGCGCCCGGCCACGGCGACTCCGGGGGGCGCAGCGTCACGATCCTGGAGTACCGCGAGCTGATCGGTCGGCTCGCCGAGCAGGACGGCCCGTTCGAGGCCGCCGTCACGCACTCCTTCGGAACGTGCTGCACCTTCCTCGCGATGGCCGAGGGGGTGCCGGTGGGCCGGCTCGCCTCGATCGCCGGGCTGGCCGAATTCACCTACCTGGTCGAGGCGTTCACCGCCATCCTGGGCCTGAACGAGCGCCTGGAGCGGGACTTGGTGCGCCGGATCGAACGGCACCTGCTGCCGGACGCCGGGGACGTCTGGCGGCGCTTCGACGCCACCCGCCGCCCGGAGCTGGTCACCGCCCCGATCCTGGCGGTGCACGACGAGGGGGACGACGTCGTCCCGTACCGGCAGGCGCAACTGCTGCGGGCGGCGTACGGCGAGGAGCAGCTGCACCTGATCACCACCCGGGGGCTCGGCCACCGGCGGGTGCTCTCCGAGCCGACGGTGGTCGACAACGTGCTGGCCTTCCTGTCCGAGCCGCTGCCGCTGCCGGTGCCGCTGCAGACCGACGCGGCCCCGGCGGCCCCGGTCACCCCTGCGGCCCCGGCGGCCTGAGGACGGGCCGGGAACGCCGGACGGCCG
>NZ_JBSGET010000012.1:0-87018 GCF_053603035.1 Kitasatospora sp. NPDC004272
GGCCCCCGGGGCTCCCGGGCCGCCGCCCGGAACCCGAAGGGCGCGACCGCGGCGCCGGGCGGCCGGGCCGCCCGCCGCAAGGGCCGTTCCAGCCGCGGCCGGCGGGTGCTGAAGTGGACCGCGGGCACGCTCGGCCTGGTGCTGGTGGCGGGCTGCGGCGGCGCGTACTACGTGTACCAGCACTTCAACAGCAACATCTCCTCGGTGAAGGTCGACGTCGGCGACGACTCCGAGCGCCCGCAGGCGACCGACGCGCTGAACATCCTGGTGATCGGCACCGACAGCCGGGTCGGCCTGGGCCGCGAGTACGGCGACGAGGGCTCGGCCGGGCACGCGGACACCACGCTGCTGTTCCACATCTCCAAGGACCGCTCCAACGCGACGGTGCTGTCCATCCCGCGCGACCTGATGGTGCAGATCCCGGACTGCAAGACCGGCGACAAGACCATCCCCGGCGAGGCCCGGGCGATGTTCAACACCAGCCTGGGGCAGGACGGCCGCGACCCCGGCTGCACCTGGAAGACCGTGGAGAAGCTGACCGGCGTCCGGATCAACCACTTCATGATGGTCAACTTCGAGGCGGTGAAGACGCTGTCGACCGCGGTCGGCGGGGTCGAGGTGTGCGCCGCCACCGACATCGACGACCCGTACTCGCACCTGAAGATGAGCGCGGGCCGGCACGTGGTGCAGGGCGAGGAGGCGCTGGCCTTCGTCCGCACCCGGCACGCGGTGGGCTTCGGCGGCGACCTGACCCGCATCCCGCTGCAGCAGCAGTTCATCTCCTCGATGATCCGCAAGATGAAGAGCAGCGACACCCTGACCAGCCCCACCAAGCTGTGGGACCTGGCGGACGCCGCCACCAAGGCGCTCACCGTCGACGACGGGATCGGCAGCGTCAACAAGCTCAAGGACCTGGCGCTCGACATCTCCCGGGTCGACACCAAGAACATCACCTTCACCACGGTGCCGGTGCTCGACGACCCGACGAACAACAACCACCTGGTGCTCAAGCCGAACGACGCCCAGCAGGTGTTCTCGATGATCGTCGCGGACCGCTCGCTGACCGACGTCCCCTCGCCGAGCCCGACCCCCGAGGCGCCCGCGCCGTCCTCCTCCGCCCCCGCCGCGCCCCAGGTGGACCCGGCCGGGGTGAAGGTCACCGTGCGCAACGGCAGCGGGGTCGGCAAGCAGGCCGCGAAGGTCGCCACCGCGCTCCAGGACAAGGGCTTCGCACTGGCCGTCGCGGGCAACAACGCCGACCCGGCGGCCACCAGCACGGTCTCCTACCCCGCCGGGCACGAGGACGAGGCGCAGGCGGTCGCCGCGGCCCTCGGACTCCCCGGGACGGCGGTGCAGGCCGGCAGCAAGCTCACGGCGAAGGACGGCCTCGTGGTCGTCATCGGCAAGGACTTCACCGACGCGGGCAGCACGCCCTCGGCGGCCCCGTCCGAGGCGCCCAAGGACATCCAGCGGGTACAGGCGGACGACACCAACGTCTGCGCGGCCAAGGGCAAGTAGGCGCGTTCCGGGGCTCGGCGAGGCGCGAAAACAGGGGCCCGGGGAACGGCGGGTCGATGCTGCTGACGGCCGGAGCCCGTCGAAGTGTCCGTGCTGCTACGTGTCTTCAAGCGAACCGGAAGCCGATGCGCGCTCCGGCAGTGAACCGCTCGCAGACCGGGCCTCGCCGTTCCCCGAGCCCCTGAATGCGCGCTCTGCCGAGCCCCTGGATCCGCGGGCGCGGCTAGGCGTCGCGGGTGAGGGTGCCGGAGGCGCTCTCGGTGTAGGTCTCGCCGGTGCGGGGGCAGCGCCAGCGCTGCGGGCCGTCGGGGGTGAGGGGTTCGCCGGCCCGGCCGACCCACTTGATCCGGCGGGCGGGGACACCGGCCACCAGGGCGTGGTCGGGGACGTCGCGGTGGACGACGGCGCCCGCGGCGACCAGGGCCCAGCGGCCGACGGTGACGCCGGCGACCAGGACGGCGCGGCCGCCGATCGAGCAGCCCTCGCGGAGGGTGACGCCGCGGGCGTGCCAGTCGTCGCCGCGCTTGAGCTTGCCGTCGGGGTCGACGGAGCGCGGGTAGAGGTCGTTGGTGAGGACGGCGGCGGGGCCGACGAAGACGCCGTCCTCCAGGACCGCGGGCTCGTACACCAGGGCGTGGTTCTGGAGCTTGACCCGGTCGCCGATCCGGACGCCGGGGCCGACGTACGCGCCGCGGCCGATGATGCACTCGGCGCCGATCCGGGCGTCCTCCCGGACCTGGGCGAGGTGCCAGACGGTGCTGCCGGGGCCGATCTCGGCGCTCGGGTCGACGTCGGCGGTGGCCTCGATCCTGGGGGCGCTGCTCGTCATGGCGCGAGCCTAGTGCGCGGGGGCCGCCCCCGTCCGGCGTTCCGGGGAGCGGCCCCGACGGGCCGTCGGGGCCGGGTCCGCCGTCCGCCCGGCGCGCCGTCCGGACGGGTGGCGACCGGGCCGCCTAGCATGCGGAAGATGTCCCGTCAGCGCCCTCCCGAACGCCAGCCCGCACCCGTTCGGCCGCGGCGGCCGGGCCGCCGCCGCTGGGGCGGCTGGGCGGCGGGCGCCCTCTCCTTCGCGGTGCTGGCCACCTCGTGCGGCGGGTGGGCGGTGCTGAACGGCATCGGCTCCTCGCTCGACCGGGTGGACGCGATCGGCGGCGGGCCGGGCCGCCCGGCCGACGACGGCGCCGAGACCTTCCTCGTGGTGGGCACCGACGAGCGCGCGGGCATCCCGAACTCCACCCTGAAGGACGTGCTGCACGCGGGCGGCGAGTCCTGCCACTGCACCGACACGATGATGGTCGTGCAGTTGTCCGCGAACCGTGGCCGGGCCACCGTGGTGTCCGTCCCGCGCGACTCCTACGTGGACATCCCCGCGCACCGGGACCTCGCCACCGGGGAGCAGGTGGAGGCCGGCAAGGGCAAGATCAACGCGGCGTACGGGATGGGCGGGGCGCCGCTGGCGGTGCGCACCGTCGAGCAGAACACCGGGCTGCGGATCGACCACTACGTCGAGGTGAACTTCCTCGGCTTCGTCTCCACCGTGGACGCCCTGGGCGGCGTCGAGGTGTGCACCGCCAAGCCGCTGCGGGACGACTACTCGGGCCTGGACCTGCCGGCCGGCACCACCAGGCTGGACGGCGCCGGGGCGCTGCGCTACGTCCGGGCCCGGCACGTGGACGGCTCCTCCGACCTCGGGCGGATGCACCGTCAGCAGAAGTTCCTGGCGCAGCTGTTGCACCGGGCGTCCGCCGGGGACACCCTGCTCGACCCGGCGAAGCTGTCCGGGGTGCTGGACACCGTGCTGCGCTCGGTGAAGGTCGACAAGGGGCTGGGCAACGCCGAACTGCTGGAGTTCGCGGGCCGGTTGAAGGACCTGTCGGCGGCGAACGCGGACTTCGTCACGGTGCCGCTGGCCGAGGTGGACCACCAGGTCGCGGGGTGGGGGTCCACCGTGCTGTGGGACGAGAAGGGCGCGGCGGCGCTGTTCGAGGCCCTCCGGGCCGGGCGCCCGCTCACCGGGGCCGGGGCCGGGGCGCCGGTGTCCACCGCAGCGCCGAGCGCCTCGCCCGTTGCCGGAACGGTTCCGCCGGGCGAGGTCCGGGTGCAGGTGCTCAACGGCGCGGGCGTCCAGGGCCTGGGCTTCCGGGTCGACGCGGAACTGCGCAGGGCCGGGTTCGCCACCACCGGCATGCCGTCCAACGCGCCCGGCGGGCAGGCGGCCGCGACCCGGACGGTGATCCGCTACGACCCGCGCTGGGACGAGTCGGTGAAGACCCTGGCGGCGGCCCTGCCCGACGCCGAGCTCGAATCCGTCCCGGGCCTGGGGGCGACCTTCCAGGTGGTCGCGGGCAGCGAGTACCGCGGGCCCTCGGACGGCGGCTCCTCCCCGGCGCCCTCGGCGACGGCGGGGCCTTCGGCGACGGCCGCCGCGACGGCTTCCGCGACGACTTCCGCGACGGCCGGGCCTTCGGCGGTGGCGGGGGCGGAGAGCGGGAGCGAGATCGGCTGTCCGGCCTGAGGAGTGCCGGGTTCGGGGAGAAGCCGGGCTGCTGTCCGTGGAAGGCACGCAGCAGCACAGACCTTCGATGGGCTCCGGCCGTCAGCAGCATCGACCCGCCGTTCCCCGGGCCCCTGATGGTGCAGGCCCGTCTGCCGACAGTTCCCCGAGCCCCTGGCGGGGCGCGGGGAACGGCCGGGCGCGGGGTGACGGTGGGTCAGTCGGAGGCGATGGCGGCCAGCACGTTCATCCGGGCGGCGCGGAAGGCCGGGACGAGGGCGGCGACCAGGCCGATGAGCACGGATCCGGCCAGGACGGTGATCACGGTGCCGGTGGGGACGGTGAGGACGGTCAGGCCGTTGCCGGCCAGGACGGACCGGGCGGTGACGCCCCAGCCGAGGCCGAGCGCGGTGCCGAGGACGGCGCCGAACAGGGCGATGACCACGGATTCGAGCCGGACCACCCGGCGCAGCTGGCGGCGGGAGAGGCCGATGGCGCGCAGCAGGCCGATCTCCCGGGTGCGCTCGATCACCGACAGGGCCAGCGTGTTGACCACGCCGAGGACGGCGACCACGATCGTCAGGCCGAGCAGGCCGTAGACCATGGCGAGCAGCTGGTTGACCTGGTCCTTGATCATCGTCTTGTAGCCGGCCTTGTCCTGGACGGTCAGCTGCGGGTGGTCGGCGAGCGACTTCTGCAGGTCGGCGAGGACGGTGGCCTTGTCGGTGCCGGGCGCGGCGGCGGCGAACAGCGCGGAGTCCTGGACGGCCGCCACGTCGACGGCCTTGCCGACGGTGTCGATCGAGGTGAGGAACTGGCCGTCGAACAGCTGATTGCCGGTCTCGACGACGGCGGCGACCTTCAGGGTCTGGCCGGCGCCGGTCTCGGTGCTGTAGGTGACGGTGATCGGGTCGCCGACCTTGAGGTGGTGCGCGTCGGCGAAGTCCTGGCCGATGGCCAGGCCGTCGCCGGCGAACGCGGCCTCGGCGCTGCCGGAGGCGATCGGGAGCCGGAAGTCCCGCAGGTAGCCGGGCTCGGCGGCGGTGACCCGGTTCAGCACCTGGGTGCCGTCGGGGAGGGTGAAGCGGGCGCCGACGTGCTTCTCCTCGGTGAGGTGGTCCAGGCCCGGGCTCTTCCGGGCGGCGTCGACCGCGGCCTGGCTGACCGTGCCCCGGCCGCCGTCGACCACGTAGTCGGCGCCGACCGAGCCGTCGATCTGCTCGGTCATCGAGGAGACCATCGAGGAGGTGACCACGGAGGCGCCGATCACCACGGCCAGGCCGATCATCAGGGCGGCGGCGGTGGAGCCGGTGCGGCGCGGGTTGCGCATGACGTTGCGCTGGGCGAGCCGGCCGGCCGGGCCGAACAGGGCGGGCAGCGCGCCGCCGAGCAGCCGGAGCAGGCCGGAGACCAGCAGCGGGCCGAGCACCACGGCGCCGACCAGGGTGGCGAGCACGCCGAGCAGGATCAGCATCCCGCCGGCGGCACCGCTGGAGGAGGCGGCCAGCACCAGGGCGGTGGCGCCGATCGCGCCGGCCGCGGTGCCGAGCGCGGCGCGCACCCGGTTGGCGCCCGGCTCGACGGGGGCGGCGTGGTCGAGCAGCGCGGCCATCGGGGTGATCCGGGAGGCGCGGCGAGCCGGGACGAAGGCGGCGAGCAGGGTGACCAGCACGCCGACCGCGTACGACGCGGCGGGCACCGTCCAGGTGATCTCCAGCGAGGTGTCCAGGCCCATTCCGGCGGCCCGCATCAGCTGGATCATGCCGAGCGCGAGGCCGAGGCCGGCCGCGATGCCCAGGGTGGAGCCGAGCACGCCGAGGATCAGGCCCTCGATCAGCACCGAGCGGTTGACCTGGGAGCGGCTGCCGCCGATGGCGCGCAGCAGGCCGATCTCCCGGGTGCGCTGGGTGACCAGCATGGAGAAGGTGTTGACGATCAGGAAGCCGCCGACGCCGGCCGCGAGGACGGCGAAGCCGAGCATCGCGTACTTCATGAAGTCCAGGAAGCCGCCGACGTCGGAGGAGTTCTCCTTCTGCTGCTCGGCGGCGGTCTTGGCCTGGAAGCCGCTGCCGAGGTCGGCCAGGGCGGCGGTCTTCAGCTGCTCGTCGGTGCGGCTGCCGTCGCCGAACAGCTCGACGGAGGTGTACGCCTCGGTGCCGAGCAGGATCCGCTGGGCGGTGGGGGTGTCCAGGAAGGCGAGGGCGGCGCCGGGGTTGGTGGTGCGGAAGGTGGCGATGCCCGCGATGGTGAAGTCGTGGTCGGCGTCGGTGATGATCCGGACCCGGGAGCCGAGGTCGAGGTGGGCCTTCTTCGCGGTGTCGGCGTCCAGCACCAGCTGGTCGGCGCCCTGCGGGCTGTGGCCGGAGGTGATCTCGACGGAGTTGCGCGGGGTGTCGGTCCAGTTGCCGGTGAGGGTGGGGGCGCCGGAGGTCGGGCCGATCACCTTGTTGGTGGCGGGGTCGACCAGCGTCGCGGTGGCGGTCATCACCTGGCCGACCGCGGCCTTGACACCGGGCTCGGCGGCGAGCCGGCGCTGGGTGTCGACCGGGATGCCGGGGACCGGGCCGGGGCCGTTCTCGGTGATCTCGTCCTTGGCCTTGGAGACCGAGAGGTCGGAGGCGGTGGAGGCGAACAGCCGGTCGAAGGTGCTGGTGGCGGTGTTGTAGAAGACCAGGGTGCCGGCCACGAAGGCGACCGAGAGCACCACGGCGAGCAGGGAGAGCAGCAGGCGCCACTTGTGGGCGAAGAAGCTCCGCAGCGAGGTCTTGAGCAGCATGGGGTTCCGGCTCCGTCTCAGCTGGTGCGCTTGCCGTCGAAACGGCGCATGCGGGTCAGGACGGAGTCGGCGGTGGGGTTGTGCATCTCGTCGACGATCGCGCCGTCGGCGAGGAAGAGCACCCGGTCCGCGTGGCCGGCGGCGACCGGGTCGTGCGTCACCATGACGATGGTCTGGCCGAGTTCGTCGACCGAGCGGCGCAGGAAGCCGAGCACCTCGGCGCCGGAGCGGGAGTCGAGGTTGCCGGTGGGCTCGTCGCCGAAGATGATCTCGGGCCGGGCCGCCAGCGCGCGGGCCACCGCGACGCGCTGCTGCTGGCCGCCGGAGAGCTGGCCGGGGCGGTGCTTGAGGCGGCCGGACAGGCCGACGGTGTCGATCACCTGCTGGAGCCAGGCCTGGTCGGGCTTGCGGCCCGCGATGTCCATCGGCAGCGTGATGTTCTCCACCGCGTTCAGGGTGGGGAGCAGGTTGAACGCCTGGAAGATGAAGCCGATCTTGTCCCGGCGCAGCCTGGTGAGCTGCTTGTCCTTCAGGCCGGTGATCTCGGTGTCGCCGATCCAGATCCGCCCCTCGGAGACGGCGTCCAGCCCGGCCAGGCAGTGCATCAGCGTCGACTTGCCGGACCCGGACGGGCCCATGATCGCGGTGAAGCGGCCGCGCTCGATGTCGACGTCGACCGCGTCCAGCGCCGTCACCCGGGTCTCCCCCGCGCCGTACGCCTTGGTGACCTGCCGGGCCCGGGCGGCGCTGGCGTCCCGCTCGGGCAGGGATGAGAGGTGGGCGGCGCTCGCTGCCGTGGTCACTGCGTGCTCCTGTCGTGGGGTGTGCCGTGGTCACCCCAGCCTTCCCGGCGCGCCCCCGGTCGCGGAATCCTGCTGGCTACCGTCTTCGGGGTGAGGCTGGCCCCACCTTCGGAGGTGTGGCTGGGGTGAGGGCTCCACGGTAGGAGCGGGCCCGGCCGGGGGTCGTCCTCCACCGGACTGACCCCCGTCCCGGGAAAGCGTCCGGGGCCCGGGCCCTCTCCCCTAGGGGTTGCCGCGCCGCGGTCTGAGGGTCCCGGGCCCCGGGCGGGGCCGTTTCGCTGACGAACGGTCAGCCGGCCACCGCGAGTCGCACCCTGGGGGCGAGCGCGGCGGAGAACGCGTCCACCACCGGGGTGAGCAGCACCTCGGTCTCGCGCTCCAGTTCGGTGCCGCCGTCCTCGCGCAGGCCGACGTGCCGGTCCAGCACGAACCAGCCCTGGGTGATGTGCCCGGCGCCCATCGAGCTGAGCACCGGCCGCAGCGCGTAGTCCACCGCCAGCACGTGCGCGGTGGAGCCGCCGGTGGCCAGCGGCAGCACCGTCTTGCCGCGCAGCGCGTACTGCGGCAGCAGGTCGAGCAGCGCCTTCAGCAGGCCCGAGTAGGCGGCCTTGTAGACCGGGGTGCCGATCACCACGCCGTCGGCCTGCTCGAACAGCTCGACGGCCCTGGCTATCGCCGGGTCCGAGGTGTCCGCGGCGAGCAGCGCGGCGGCGGGCAGCGAGCGGGCGTCCAGCGTGCGGACCTGGTGCCCGTGCGAGACGAGCCGGCGGTCGACGTGGCGCAGCAGCCGGGTGGTGCGGGAGGTCGCGGACGGGGAACCGGAGACGGACAGGATCACGGCCATGGAGTCACCTCGGGGCGTACGGCCGCGGGCATGGCGCGGCCGGGAAGCGAAAAGGGAGATCGGCGAGGGCGCGGGTCGCCTGGGGTGAGTGCGCGCGGCGGTGGGCGTCAGCCGCGACACAGCGAGCAGGACACCCGACCGTGGTCGACGTGCCGCCGACGGGTGAGGACCTGACGCTGCTCCATGCGTTCATGCAAACACGGCCGGTTTCGGCGGGTCAAGGCCGTGCCCACCTGGTGAACAGTGCCCCGAACCGTCCGCGCCCTGCATCAAAACGGCCACAACGGGGCTCCGGGCGCCCCCGCGATCACTGCGCGGGCCCCGGTTCGGGCATCCTTCCCCCATGAACACGTGGCAGGAGCGCCCGGGGGGCGGCGCATACGGGCAGGGCGACGCGGCGCGGGGCCAGGGCGGAGCAGCGGCCGAGCCGCCGCTGCCGCCGGAGCTGAACCCGCGCGGCACGGGCGTCCCGCTCTCCCGTCCCGCCCGGCAGGACAGCGAACGGCCGCCGTACGGCGGCGGGCAGCCCCCGTACGGCAACGGCAACGGCGGCAGCGGCGGCGGGCAGCCCCCGTACCGCGGCGGGCAGCCGTACGGGCAGCAGCCGCCCGAGCGGGGCCCGGCCGGGCCGGGGGCGGGGGCCGGGGAGGCCGCGCCGCGGCCGCGCCGTTCGCGCAAGAAGATCGTCGGCTACTCGGTGCTCGGCCTGGTGCTGGCGCTGCTGGTGACCATGACCGGCACCTACTTCTGGGCCGACGGCAAGCTGCACCACGAGAACGTGCTGGCCGACTACCCGGGCCGCCCGGCCGCGGGCAAGGGCACCAACTGGCTGATCGTCGGCTCGGACAGCCGGGCCGGCCTCACCGACGCGGACGAGCAGAGCCTGCACACCGGCTCCGCCGAGGGCAAGCGCAGCGACTCGATGATGATCCTGCACATCGGCGACAACGGGAACACCCTGATGTCGATCCCGCGCGACTCCTGGGTGCAGATCCCGGCCCACCTGGACACCTCCGGCAGCGGCAAGACCGTCCCGGCCGCCACCCGCAAGATCAACGCGGCGTTCGCGGCCGGCGGCGGCCGCCTGCTGGTGCAGACCGTCGAGACCAGCATGAACCTGCGGATCGACCACTACGCGGAGATCGGCTTCGCCGGTTTCGTCGGCCTGGTGGACGCGGTCGGCGGCGTCGAGATGAACATCGAGCAGCCGGTCAAGGACAAGGACTCCGGCCTCGACCTGCAGGCCGGCACCCAGACCCTGAACGGCAAGCAGGCGCTCGCCTTCGTCCGGCAGCGGCACCAGATGGCCGACCAGGACCTGGGCCGGATGCGCAACCAGCAGAAGTTCCTCGGCGCGCTGGCCAAGCAGGCCGCCTCCCCGACGACGCTGCTCAACCCGTTCACCTTCTACCCGCTGGTCTCGGCCGGGCTGGACACCGTGATCGTCGACGACGACGCCGGGCTGACCGACCTGGGCTCGATGTTCCTGGCCATGAAGGGCGTCACCGGCGGCGACGGCCAGACCATCACCGTGCCGATCGGCAACCCGGACTACCGCACCTCCACCGGCGAGTCCGCCGTCAAGTGGGACGACGCCAAGTCCAAGGCGGTCTTCGAGGCGATGCGCAACGACACCGCCGTCCCGGCCGCCAAGTGACCCCCGCCGTCCCGCGGCGGCGTCCGGAATTCGCACGGCGAATCCGAACTGCCGCCGCGGGGCGCGTCGTCGGCGGTGCGCCGGCCCGGTCGGCGGGACAATGTCGGTCATGTCGCTGGTGACCTCCCTCATCTACCGCCGCCGCAGCCGGCTGTTCGGCCGCCTGGTCCAGGAGGCCCTGGCCCTGTACGGGATGGAGGTCCCGGCCGCCGCCGAGATCGGGCCCGGGCTGGTGGTCTTCCACCGCGGCTTCGGCACCGTGCTGCACCCGTACACCACGCTGGGCGCGAACGTCACCCTCTACAACGGCGTCACCATCGGCCGGGCCGACCCGTGGGTCCCGCAGGAGTCCTCGGCGATGCGGCGGGTGGTGCTGGAGGACGGCGTGACGGTCTGCGCCGGGGCGAAGATCGTCTGCAAGAGCGGGGTCCTCACCGTCGGTGCCGACACCGTCGTCGGCGCCAACGCCGTGCTGACCCGTTCGACCGGACCCGGCGAGATCTGGGCCGGCGTCCCGGCCCGGAAGGTCGGCGAGCGGAACCGGGTGCACGAGCAGGGGCGGGCCGCGGCCGTCAACTGACGCCGGTCCGGCCGGCGCCGGTCAGTCCACGTCCGTCCCGAGGGTGTCGGTGCTGGTGCGGTGCTCGGCCAGGTAGGCGTCCATCCGGTCGGTGCGCACGGCGTTCCAGAGCACGCCCGCGGCGCCGTCGTCCAGCAGGACCACGTCCTGGCCGTCGACGGTGTCGAAGCCGCCGAAGGGGGCGTTCATGAAGTGGACGCCGTCCGGGCGGACGTCGCGCAGGCTCCAGGCGAGGTCGTAGAGGTCGCCGTTGCTGAGCCGGTCGTCGACGCTGGCCACGTCGCCGATGGTGCCGAGCAGGCCGGTGAGTTTGGACGGGCTGGAGAGGGTGCCCGAGCTCATGGTCTTGATCATCAGGGAGCGCAGGAAGTTCTGCTGCCGCTTGGTGCGGTCGAGGTCGCCGTTGGGCAGCCCGTGCCGCTCGCGGACGTAGAGCAGCGCCTCCGCGCCGTCCATGTGGTGGGTGCCGGCCAGCCACTCCCGGGCGTCGCCCTTGGCCTCGATGGTGCGCGGGATGGTGATGTCCACGCCGCCGACGGCGTCGGTGAGCGCGCGGAAGCCGTTCCAGTCGATCACCGCGACGTGGTCGATCTTGATCTTGGTGAGGTCCTGGACGGTCTGGATCATCAGCGCCGGGCCGCCCCAGGAGTAGGCCGCGTTGATCTTCGCCTTGCCGTGGCCGGGGACCGGCACCCAGGTGTCGCGCGGGAGGGACACCAGCGAGACCGACTTCCGGTCCGCCGAGATGTGCATCAGCATCATGGTGTCGCTGCGCTGCGCCCCGGCCCGCCAGGCGGGCGCCCCGGCGTCCTTGCCGGTGGTCGGTTCGTCGGAGCGGGCGTCCAGGCCGACCAGCAGGAAGGTCTGCCCGCTGTGCGGCACCGCCGACGGCTGCTCGGAGGCGGGCAGCGTCGGGAAGGCGTCCGGGATCCGCCGCACCGAGGACGCGTAGTGGTCGGCCGCCCACAGCACCGCGCCGAACGCGCCGCCGAACAGCACCAGCAGCACCGCCAGCGTCCAGGCCAGCAGCCGCCGCAGCCGCCGCCGGCGCCGCGGGGCCTCCCCGGCCCCGGGCGCCGCCTCCTCCGCCGGGCCGTCCCCGTCCTCGTCCCCGCCCCCGTCGCGGTCGAAGATGCTCAGCGGCCCGGTGTCCTCCTCCGGCTCGTCGCCCCGCCCCTTGGAAGTCATGGCGGCATTGTGAACCTTCCGCACAGACCTTCGAGCCGGAATCGGGAAATCTGCGCATCCGCGGCCCCCGGCGGGGCGGATACCATCGGTGGCTGCGGCCGTCGCACCTGGTACGGCCCGGACCGAAGGGAACGCGTGTGGCTCCCCGCATCACGGTGATCGGCACCGGCTACCTGGGCGCGACGCATGCCGCCTGCATGGCGGAGCTCGGGTTCGAGGTCCTGGGTCTCGACGTCGACCGGGACAAGCTGGCGGCACTGGCCGCCGGGCGGGTGCCGATGTACGAACCGGGGCTGTCCGAACTGCTGCTCAAGCACGTCGCGGGCCACGAGGGCTCGACCGGGCGGCTGCGCTTCACCGACTCCTGGGAGGAGGTCGCGGCCTTCGGCGACGTGCACTTCGTCTGCGTGAACACCCCGCAGCGCAAGGGCGAGTTCGCCGCCGACATGAGCTACGTCGACTCCGCGATCGACTCGCTGGCCCCGCTGCTGGAACGGCCGGTGCTGGTGGTCGGCAAGTCGACCGTGCCGGTGGGCTCGGCGAACCGGCTGGCCGAGCGGCTGGCCGCGCTGGCCCCGGTCGGCGAGCGGGCCGAACTCGCCTGGAACCCGGAGTTCCTGCGCGAGGGCTTCGCGGTCGGCGACACCCTGCACCCGGACCGGCTGGTGGTCGGCGTGCGCAGCGAGAACGCCGAGCGGCTGCTGCGCGAGGTGTACGCGGGCCCGATCGCGGACGGCGTGCCGTTCGTGGTGACCGACTTCCCGACCGCCGAGCTGGTGAAGGCCGCCGCGAACTCCTTCCTGGCCACCAAGATCTCCTTCATCAACGCGATGGCCGAGGTCTGCGAGAGCGCCGGCGCCGACGTGGTGCAGCTGTCCAAGGCGCTCTCCTACGACGAGCGGATCGGCCGCAAGTTCCTGAACGCCGGCCTCGGCTTCGGCGGCGGCTGCCTGCCCAAGGACATCCGGGCGTTCATGGCCCGGGCCGGGGAGCTGGGCGCGGACCAGGCGCTGACCTTCCTGCGCGAGGTCGACTCGATCAACATGCGGCGCCGCTCCCGGATGGTGGAGCTGGCCCGCGAGCAGTGCGGCGGCGGCTTCCTGGGCCGCCGGGTCGCGGTGCTCGGCGCCGCGTTCAAGCCGAACTCGGACGACATCCGGGACTCCCCCGCGCTCAACGTGGCCGGGCAGGTCCAGCTGCAGGGCGCCCAGGTCACGGTGTACGACCCGAAGGCGATGGACAACGCCCGCAAGATGTTCCCCAGCCTCTCCTACGCCGCCACCCCGCTGGAGGCCGTCGAGGGCGCGCACGTGGTGCTGCACCTCACCGAGTGGCAGGAGTTCCGCGAGCTGGACCCGGCCGAGGTCGGCGCGCTGGTCGCCGAACGCCGCCTGGTCGACGGCCGCAACGTGCTGGACGGCGAGGCCTGGCGGGCCGCGGGCTGGACCTACCGGGCGATGGGGCGGCCCTACGCGGAGTGAGCCGCGCGGGCGGCCCGGAATGAGCGGCGCGGTGGCGCCGTTGCCCCTGGCATGAGCTACGGAGACGACGCCACCGTCCGGAAGGTCCTCACCGACTCCGGCGACACCTGGGCCGTGGTCGGCCTGTCCAACAACACCGCGCGCGCCGCGTACGGCGTGGCCCGGGTGCTGCAGCGGGCCGGGAAGCGGATCGTGCCGGTGCACCCGAAGGCCGAGACGGTGCTCGGCGAGCCGGGCTACGCCTCGCTCGCCGAGATCCCCTTCCCGGTCGACGTGGTGGACGTGTTCGTCAACTCCGAGCTGGCCGGCCCGGTCGCCGACCAGGCGGTGGCGAAGGGCGCCAAGGCCGTCTGGTTCCAGCTCGGGGTGGTCGACGAGGACGCCTTCGCCCGCACCCGGGCGGCCGGGCTCGACATGGTGATGGACCGCTGCCCGGCGATCGAGCTGCCGAAGCTCTGACGCCCGCTCAGCCGCCGATCGGGAAGGCCACGTCGCAGACCCGGTCGGCCGGCCCGGCGGCGGCCCAGTCGGCGAAGTACACCTCGCGGCTCGCCCCGGCCCGCGGGGTGCCGTTGCGCTCCGTCCAGGCGCAGACCGCGTCGTAGGCACTGAGGATCTGCGGGTACTCCACCTGCGCCTTGGTGAGCGTGGTGTACGCCTCCCGGTGCGCGGGCTCGACGCGGTGCGCGGCGGTCAGGCCCGCGGCGCGGGCCGGGTCGATCGGGACGCAGACCTCCACCGGGCCGTCGGCGTCCTCGTTGACCTCCCCGTGGTAGACCACGAACGGGGCGGCCGCCACCCCGCCGTGGGCCGCCGCGACGGCCTCCAGCCGGGCGGTGGCCTCCGGGATGAAGCGGTCCAGCTCCTCCGGCCTGGCGCGGCGCCGCTCGGTGAGCACCAGCTGCTCGGGCACCTCGCGCTGTTCGATCCGGTACATCTCGTCGATCCCTTCGAGTCCGCTGAGTTGGACGCGGAGGTGCTCGGCCAGCGTCCGCTGCGAGGCGGTCCGCCGTTCGACGGCGGCCCAGTACGCGGCGATCCGCTCCGCCGCCGCGGGGCCCGGCAGGGCGAGCACCTCGGCGACGGTGGCCAGCGGCATGTCCAGGCCGCGCAGCCGGACGATCAGCCGCGCGGTGGCCAGGCGCTGCGGCCGGTAGTACCGGTAGCCGCTGTCCGGGTCGATCCGGTCCGGCGGCAGCAGGCCCTGCCGGTCGTACAGCCGCAGCGCCTTCGGTGACAGCAGGCCGCGGCGGGCGAACTCACCGGTGGTGAGCAGCCGTTCCTCCTCCGCACCGGCAACGCTGCCCCCTGCCCCAGGGGCGGGGTCAAGACCTCCGTGGTTCACGCGCCGTCCAGCTGCTCGCGGGTGGCGTTCGAGGGGCGGCGCTCGGCCCGCAGCCGGCGCGCGACGGTCTCGGCGCCGCGCAGCGCCCGGAGCGCGTTGTGCCAGGTCAGCTTGGCGAGGTCGGCCTCGGACCAGCCGCGGCGCAGCAGTTCGGCGACCAGCGCCGGGTAGCCGGAGACGTCCTCCAGGCCGGACGGGGTGAAGGCGGTGCCGTCGTAGTCGCCGCCGATGCCGACGTGGTCGACGCCGGCGACCTCCCGCAGGTGGTCGAGGTGGTCGGCGACGGTCTCGGCGGTGGCGACCGGGCGGGGGTGGGCGGCCTCGTAGGCGCGCTGCACGGCCATCGCCTCGGGGGTGGTCTCCAGCGGGTGCAGGCCGTTGGCGCGCATGTTCTCGTCGGCGGCGAGCGTCCACTCGATGGCGGCGGGCAGCACGAACTTGGGCACGAAGGTGACCATCGCGACGCCGCCGTTGGCGGGCAGCTGGGCCAGCACGTCGTCGGGGACGTTGCGCGGGTGGTCGCAGACGGCCCGGGCGGAGGAGTGCGAGAAGAGCACCGGCGCCTCGGAGACCCGCAGCGCGTCGCGCATGGTGCCGGCGGAGACGTGCGAGAGGTCGACCAGCATGCCGAGCCGGTTCATCTCCCGGACCACCTCCTCGCCGAAGGCGCTCAGCCCGCCGTGCACGGGCTCGTCGGTGGCGGAGTCGGCCCACGGCACGTTGGAGTTGTGGGTGAGCGTCAGGTAGCGCACGCCCAGCTCGTACAGCGCCCGCAGGGTGGCCAGCGAGGAGTTGATGCTGTGCCCGCCCTCGGCGCCCATCAGCGAGGCGATCCGGCCCTCGGCGCGGGCGGCCTCCACCTCGTCGGCGGTCAGCGCGAGCCGCAGGTGCTCGGGGTGACGGGCGGTCATCTGCTTGACGAAGTCGACCTGTTCGAGCGTCGCGCTGACCGCGCCGTCCCCCGACAGCTCGGCCGGCACGTACACCGACCAGAACTGCGCACCGACCCCGCCGGCCCGCAGGCGGCCGAGGTCGGTGTGCAGCCGGTGGCTCTGGTCGGCCGTCAGGTCGACGGCGTCGAGGTCGTACCCGGCCTGGGCGCGCATCGCCCAGGGCAGGTCGTTGTGGCCGTCCACCACCGGCGTGGTGCGCAGGACGGCCCGGGCGCGGTCGAGCAGTTCGGGGGTCATCCCCCCGTTCTACTACTTGCCGAAGCCGAAGGAGTCGTTCCCCGCGACCTTGGCGCGCAGCTTGCGGCCCTTCTCGGTGGCCTGGTTGTTCAGCTCGGCCTGGAACTCGACCATCTTCTCGGCGAGTTCGGCGTCGAACGCGGCCAGCATTCGGACCGCGAGCAGCCCGGCGTTGCGCGCGCCCGCCACCGAGACCGTCGCCACCGGCACCCCGGCGGGCATCTGGACGATCGACAGCAGGCTGTCCATCCCGTCCAGGTAGCGCAGCGGCACCGGCACCCCGATCACCGGCAGCGGCGTCACCGACGCCAGCATCCCGGGCAGGTGCGCGGCCCCGCCGGCCCCGGCGATGATCGCCTTCAGCCCGCGCCCGTGCGCCTGCTCGCCGTAGGCGACCATCTCGCGCGGCATCCGGTGCGCGGAGACCACGTCGACCTCGTACGGGATCTCGAACTCGTCGAGCGCCTGCGCGGCGGCCTCCATCACGGGCCAGTCGGAGTCGGAGCCCATCACGATGCCGACAAGGGGAGAGGTCATTCGGTGATCGTTCCTCGCAGGTAGGCGGCCGCGTGGCGGGCGCGCTCGCGGACGTCTTCGAGGTCGTCCCCGAAGACGTTGACGTGGCCGACCTTGCGGCCGGGCTTCACGTCCTTTCCGTACATGTGGATCTTGAGGCCGGGGTCGCGGGCCATGCAGTGCAGGAAGGCGCGGTACATGTCGGGGTAGTCGCCGCCGAGGACGTTGACCATGACGGTCCACTTGGCGCGCGGGCGGGGGTCGCCGAGCGGGAGGTCGAGGACGGCGCGCAGGTGGTTCTCGAACTGGGAGGTGACGGCGCCGTCCTGGGTCCAGTGGCCGGAGTTGTGCGGGCGCATGGCGAGCTCGTTGACCAGGATCCGGCCGTCGCGGGTCTGGAAGAGCTCGACGGCGAGGTGGCCGGTGATGTCGAGCTCGCCGGCGATCCGCAGGGCGAGCTGCTGGGCCTCGTCGGAGAGGGCGGGGTCGAGGTCGGGCGCCGGGGCGGTGACCTCGGCGCAGATGCCGTTCTCCTGGACGGACTCCACCACCGGGTAGGCGACGGCCTGGCCGCTGGGCGAGCGGACCACGTTGGCGGCGAGCTCGCGCAGGAAGTCGACCTTCTCCTCGGCCAGCACCGGGACGCCGGCCAGGAAGGGGGCGGCGGCCGCGGTCTCGTCCTCGACGACCCAGACGCCCTTGCCGTCGTAGCCGCCGCGGACGGTCTTCAGGACGACGGGGTAGCCCTCGCCCTCGTTCGCGAAGGCGGTGACGTCGGCCGGGTCGGCGACCAGCCGGTGCCGGGGGCAGGGGACGCCGATGGAGTCGAGCTTCGCCCGCATGACGCCCTTGTCCTGGGCGTTGACCAGCGCGTGCGGCCCGGGGCGGACGGCGACGCCCTCGGCCTGCAGGGTGCGCAGGTGCTCGGTGGGCACGTGCTCGTGGTCGAAGGTGATCACGTCGCAGTCGGCGGCGAAGGCCCGCAGCGTGTCGAGGTCTCGGTAGTCGCCGAGCACGGTGGTGCCGACC
This sequence comes from Kitasatospora sp. NPDC004272, assembly GCF_053603035.1. NCBI lineage: Bacteria > Bacillati > Actinomycetota > Actinomycetes > Kitasatosporales > Streptomycetaceae > Kitasatospora > Kitasatospora sp. NPDC004272. The sequence continues at coordinate 17,422 of NZ_JBSGET010000012.1, forward strand.
ACCTGCGCGGCCGACTCCTGGGGGGTGTCGGCGAGGAGTTTGAAGCGGATGCCCAGCGGGATGCCCGCCTGGTGCATCATGCGGGCGAGCTGCCCGCCGCCGATGACTCCGACCACTGGAAAGTTCGCATTGCCCGCTACAGTCACGCGCTCCAGGATATCCGGGCCGGTGGGGGCCCTCGTACCGGCGTGCGCGGGGGTCGCGCGCGCCCGGAGCGGGACGGGAGCACCCACGGAGTGCGGGTAGCCTGGTGGGCCGGATCGCACGACACCTACTTATCCGATCATGTGAAGTAGACGTAGACGGAGACAGCCCGGATGACGAGCACCATCGAGACGCGCCCCTCCCTGGCCCAGCGGCTGCGCGGGCTGTCCGCGGAGGCCGTGGGGTTCGCCCTGATCGGCGCCTCCGGCGTCGTGGTCAACTTCGGGCTGTTCTGGATCCTCAACAACGCCGTCGGCCTGGCCTCGCTGCGCTCCAACATCGCGGCCACCGTGGTGGCGATCGCCACCAACTACCTCGGCTACCGCTACTGGCTCTACCGGGACCGCGACGCCGCCTCGCGCAAGCGGGAGATCACGCTGTTCCTGCTGTTCAGCGGCATCGGCATGCTGATCGAGACCGGCACCCTGGGCTTCACCCAGTACGTGCTCGGGCTGGACACCTCCTTCGAGCGGCTGGGCGGCAAGTTCCTCGGCCTGGCGATCGCCACCGTCTTCCGCTTCGTCTCCTACCGCACCTGGGTGTTCAAGGCGATGCCGGAGCTGGAGGACCCCGCGGTGGTGCAGGAGGCGGAGTTGCTGCTGGCCGCCGAGGAGCGCCCCGCGCTGGCGAACTGACGACCGCGGGGGCGTTCAGCGGGGGCGTTCAGTCGCCCCCGTGGGCGAGGAAGAGCGCGAACACCGGCGGCCGCAGCGACAGCAGTTCGAGGCGGCCGCCGTCGGCTTCGGCGATGTCCCGGGCGACGGCCAGCCCGATGCCGGTGGAGTTGCGGCCGCTGACCGCCCGTTCGAAGACCCGGTTGCCGAGCTCCCGGGGGACGCCGGGCCCCTCGTCCTGGACCTCGGCGACCACCGAGCTGCCGGAGCGGCGCACCCTCAGCGTGATGGTGCCGGCGCCGTGCATCAGCGAGTTCTCGATCAGGGTGGCGAGCACCTGGGAGACGGTGCCGGGGGTGCCGATCACCCGGGCGTCGCGCAGTCCCTCGATGACCAGGCGGCGCCCGCTGTCGCGCAGGGTCGGGCCCCACTCCTCGACCTGCTGCTTGACCACCTCGTCGAGCCCGAAGGTCACCGCGGTGGGGCTGTTGGGGTCGCGCTGGTTGGTGAGCAGCCGCTGGACCACGTCGGTGAGCCGCTCGACCTGCTGGAGGCCGATCGCGGCCTCCTCCCGGACGGTGCCGGGGTCCTCGGCGAGCGCGGTGATCTCCTCCAGCCGCATGGAGAGCGCGGTGAGGGGGGTGCGCAGCTGGTGCGAGGCGTCGGCGGCGAGCCGGCGTTCGGCGGTGAGCATCCGGGCGATCCGTTCGGCGCTGGTGTCCAGCACCTCGGCGATCCGGTCGAGCTCGGGGACGCCGTAGCGGCGGCCCTGGGGCCGGGGGTCGCCGGAGCCGAGGCGTTCGGCGGTCTCGGCGAGGTCGGTGAGCGGCCGGGCGAGGCGCTTGGCCTGCCAGACGGCGAGCGCCACGGCGGCCTGGACGGCGAGCAGCGCGACCACGCCGAGCAGCAGCAGCATGTTGCCGATCTCGTGGTCCAGCGCGGTGCGGGACTGCTCGGCGGTGACGGTCTCCCCGCTGGCGCCGGTCTCGGTGGCGCTCAGCGCCTCGCCGTGGACGGGATGGCCGAGGGCGATCTGCGACTGCCCGGGGATGTCCACGGTGACGTAGTAGTCGTCACCGGCGACCACGGCGGCGAACTTCTCGCCGCTGACCGGTTCGCCCGCGGCGAGCCGGCTCTCGACCAGGCCGAGCACCCGGAGCGCCACCGCGTCCACCCGGTCGTTGGCGGCGTTGACGATCGTCTGCTTCTCGATCAGGGCCAGCGGCACGCAGAACACCGCGACCACCACCAGGACGACGCCCAGCAGCGAGTTGATCATCCTGCGCTTCACGCCGGGCGGTCCTTCGGTTCGCGGTTGTGCCGGTCAGTCCTTCTCGAAGCCGGTCAGTTCTTCTCGAAGCGGAAGCCCACGCCGCGCACGGTGGCGATGTAGCGCGGGTTCGCGGCGTCGTCGCCGAGCTTCTTGCGCAGCCAGGAGATGTGCATGTCCAGGGTCTTGGTGGAGGTCCACCAGGTGGTGTCCCAGACCTGGCGCATGATCTCCTCGCGGGTGACCACCCGTCCGGCGTCCCGCACCAGGACCCGCAGCAGCTCGAACTCCTTGGCGGAGAGGGTGAGCTCCTCCTCGCCGAGCCAGGCGCGGTGCGACTCGATGTCGATCTTCACGCCGTGCGCGCCGGTGGTCAGCTGGTCGACGTTGCCGCGCCGGAGCAGGGCCCGGACCCGGGCGAGCAGTTCGGCCAGCCGGAACGGCTTGGTGACGTAGTCGTCGGCGCCGGCGTCCAGACCGACCACGGTGTCCACCTCGTCGGCGCGGGCGGTGAGCACCAGGACCGGGAAGCTCTTGCCGTCGGCGCGCAGCCGCCGGCAGACCTCCAGGCCGTCCATCTCGGGGAGGCCGAGGTCGAGCACGATCAGGTCGACGTCCTCGCCGAGGCCGGCGCCCAGGGCGGCCGGTCCGTCCTCGCGGACCAGTACCTCGTAGCCCTCGCGGCGCAGGGCGCGGGCCAGCGGTTCGGAGATTGCCGGGTCGTCCTCGGCCAGCAGCACACAGGTCATAGTGGCGATGGTAGACCGCGCGGGGGCCGCTGATCAGGGGACCTGCGGGACGGGCGGGGCTCTCGGGGGCGCCGCCCCCGGGGGGCGTTGCGCTTTCACGGGCATCACCCGCCAGCTCCTTCAATTCGAAGGCAATCTTCGAATTGAACCAATGAAACACATGCTGCACGATCGGGTAGCTTTACCTTCCGCATACCATTGCTGCTCCGCAGCCGGTCCGCCCCGCCGGGGTCAGAGCCTCCTGGCCCCGCCCTGCCAGACCGCGGCGGTCAGCGGGACGCCCGGGCGGTAGGCCAGGTGGACGTGCGAGGGGGCGTCCAGCAGGTGCAGGTCGGCGCGGGCGCCGGGGGCGATCCGGCCGACGTCGGTGCGGCGCAGGGCGAGGGCGCCGCCGGCGGTGGCGGCGTGCACCGCCTCGTCGGGGGTCATGCCCATCTCGCGGACCGCGACGGCGACGCAGAACGGCATCGAGCTGGTGAAGCTGGAGCCGGGGTTGCAGTCGGTGGAGAGCGCGACGGCGGCGCCCGCGTCCAGCAGGCGCCGGGCGTCCGGGTAGGGCGCGCGGGTGGAGAACTCGGCGCCCGGCAGCAGCGTCGCGACGGTGTCGCTCCCGGCCAGCGCGGCGACGTCCGCGTCGGTCAGGTGGGTGCAGTGGTCGGCGGAGGCGGCGCCGAGTTCGACCGCGAGCCGGACGCCGGGGCCGGGGCCGAGCTGGTTGGCGTGCACCCGGGGCCGCAGGCCGGCCGCGACGCCGGCGGTGAGCACGGCCCGGGCCTGGTCGCCGTCGAAGGCGCCGCGCTCGCAGAACACGTCCACCCAGCGGGCGTACGGCGCGCAGGCGGCCAGCATCTCGCCGGTCACCAGGTCGACGTACCCGTCCGGGTCGTCGGCGTACTCGGGAGCCACCACGTGCGCGCCCAGGTAGGTGGTCTCGGCGGTGTGCCCGGCGGCGATCCGCAGCGAGCGGGCCTCGTCGGCGGTGCTCAGGCCGTAGCCGGACTTCACCTCGACCGTGGTGGTGCCCTGGCGCAGCATCTCCGCCAGGTAGCGGGTCAGGTTGGCGTTGAGTTCGGCGTCGGAGGCGGCCCGGGTCGCCGCGACGGTGGTGCGGATGCCGCCCGCCTCGTACGCCCGGCCGGACATCCGGGCGTGGAACTCGGCGGTTCGGTCCCCGGCGAACACCAGGTGCGCGTGGCTGTCCACGAACCCGGGGAGCAGCGCCCGGCCGCCCGCGTCGGTGTGCTCGTCGGCGGCGGGTGCGGCGGCGGCCGGGCCGACCCAGGCCACGGTGTCGCCGTCGACCAGCACGGCGGCGTCGGCCAGCAGGCCGAGCGGGCCGGTGCCGTGGGCGGGGTCGTTGGTGACCAGCGAGCCGATGTTGCTGATGAGCAGGCTCATGAACGCGGGTTCCTTCTGGGGGAGTCGGGCGCGGGCGGGTCCCGGCGCAGGTCCCGGCGCGGGGCGGGTCCCGGCGCGGGGCGGGTCTCAGCGCAGGGCGGCCACCGCGTCCGCGAGCGCGCGGCCGGTCTCCGGGACGAGCCGGTGCACGCCGCCCTGGACGACGTGCCGCCCGCCGACCACCAGGTGGCGGACGTCGGCGGCGGACGCCGCGAACACCGCGGTCTCGGCGCCGAGCACCGGCGACGGCCCGGCGGTGCGGACGGAGTCGAGGGCGAGGACGCAGAAGTCGGCGAGCGCGCCCGGCTCCAGGCGGCCGGCCTCGGGCCAGCCGAGCGAGGCGTGGCCGTCCGAGGTGCCGGCGCGGAGCAGGGCGCCCGCGGTCCAGTGGCCGCGGGTGCGGGTGCGCAGGCGTTCGTCGAGTTCGAGGGCGCGGGCCTCCTCGAACGGGTCGATGACGGCGTGGCTGTCCGAGCCGAGGGTGATCGGGCAGCCCGCGGAGGCGAGTTGCCGGGCCGGGCCGATGCCGTCGGCGAGGTCCCGTTCGGTGGTGGGGCACATGCAGACGGTGGTGGAGGAGTCGGCGAGCAGCCGGACGTCCTCGTCGGTGAGGTGGGTGGCGTGCACGGCGGTGGTGCGCGGGCCGAGGACGCCGTGGTCGGCGAGCAGCCGGGTCGGGGTGACGCCGTGCGCGGCGAGGCAGGCGTCGTTCTCGGCGGTCTGTTCGGAGAGGTGGACGTGCAGCGGGGCCCGGCGGGTCGCGGCCCAGTGCGCGACGGTGCCCAACTGCCCGGCGGGGACGGCCCGGACGCTGTGCACGGCGGCGCCGATCCGGGCGTGCGGGCGGTCGGTCAGGGCGGCGGCGCGGTCGGCCCAGGCGTCCGCGTCGCCGTCGGAGAAGCGCAGTTGGGGCTCGGTCGGTTCGGCGCCGAAGCCCGCGGACAGGTAGCAGGTGTCGAGCAGGGTGATCCGGATCCCGGCCCGGGCGGCGGCCTCGATCAGCGCCTCGCCCATCGCGTTCGGGTTCGCGTACCGGGTGCCGCCGGGCCCGTGGTGCAGGTAGTGGAACTCGCCGACGGCGGTGATCCCGGCGAGCGCCATCTCGGCGTACACGGCGGTGGCGAGCGCCAGGTAGCGGTCGGGGTCGAGCGCGGCGGCGACCTTGTACATGGTGTCGCGCCAGGTCCAGAACGTCCCGGAGCCGACCTGGGCGGTGGAGCGCAGCGCCCGGTGGAAGGCGTGCGAGTGCGCGTTGGCCTGGCCGGGCAGGGCGAGCCCGGCCAGCCGGACCGCCCCGGCGGGGCAGGGCCCGCTGCGGGGGGTGACCCCGGTGATCCGGCCGTCCGGGCCGGCGGTGATCAGCACCTCGGGCTGGACGGCCGGGCCGTTCGGGTGCGGCAGCCAGGCGTGTTCGACCCAGTACGTCACGACGGACGGCATGCGAGGTCCTCCAGGACGTCGGCGAGGGCGCGCACGCCGGTGTGGCAGTCGGCCCGTTCGGCGTGCTCGGCCGGGGAGTGCGAGACGCCGGTGGGGTTGCGCACGAACAGCATGGCGGTCGGGACGGCGGATGCCAGGATCCCGGCGTCGTGTCCCGCGCCGGTCGGCAGGACGGGGGCGTTCAGCAGGGCGGCGAGGCGCTCGCGCAGCGGGCCGTCGAAGTCGACCACCGGGGTGTACGACTCGCGGGTGAGCTCGACCCGGACGCCGTCGCGTTCGCCGCGCTCGACGGCCGACTGCCCGATGCCCTCGACCAGCCGGCCCAGGGTGTGCTCGTCGGGGGCGCGCGAGTCCAGCCAGCCGCGGACCAGCGAGGCGACGGCGTTGGTGCCGTTGGGTTCGACGGCGACCTTGCCGAAGGTGGCCAGCGCCCCGGCGAGCCGGGCCTTCTTGCGGGCGGCGAGCACCGTGGTGGCGTAGGTCAGCATCGGGTCGCGGCGGTCGGCCAGCAGGGTGGTGCCCGCGTGGTTGGCCTCGCCGTGGAAGTCGAACCGCCACCGGCCGTGCGGCCAGATCGCGCTGGCCACCCCGACCGGCTGCCGCTCGGCGAGGAAGCGCCCCTGCTCGACGTGGAGTTCGACGAACGCGCCGATCCGGCCCAGCAGTTCGGGATCCGGCCCGATCAGCGCCGGGTCGTGCCCGGCCCGCTCCATGGCGTCGGGCAGCCGCACCCCGTCGGCGTCGCGCAGCGCGTGCGCGGCCGCCCGGTCGAGCGCGCCGGTGGCCAGCCGGGAGCCGACGCAGGCGACGCCGAACCGGGCGCCCTCCTCGTCCGCGAAGTTGACGATCCCCAGCGGACGGGTGAACTCGGCTCCGCGCGCACGGAGTTCGTCGTACGCGGCGAAGGCGGAGATCACCCCGAGCGGACCGTCGTAGGCGCCGCCGTCCGGGACGGAGTCCAGGTGCGAGCCGGTGACCACGGCGTTCCCGGCGGCCGGGTCGCCGTGCCAGGCCCACTGGTTGCCGTTGCGGTCCGTCCGGCACGCCAGGCCGCGGGTCCGGGCCTGCTGCTCGAACCAGGCCCGGCACTCGGCGTCCGCGGAGTTCCAGGCGTGCCGCCGGTAGCCGCCGGTGGCGGCGGAGCGGCCCACCGGGAGCAGCTCCGCCCACATCGCGTCGAAGCTCACCGCTCGTCCACGGGGCCGTGCTCGTCCACGGGGCCGTGCTCGTTCATCGGGATGCGCACCCCGCGCTCCCGCGCGACCTCGGAGGCCCGGTCGTAGCCCGCGTCGACGTGCCGGATCACGCCCGTGCCGGGGTCGTTGGTGAGGACCCGGCGGATCTTCTCCCCGGCCAGCGCGGTGCCGTCGGCGACGGTGACCTGCCCGGCGTGGATCGAGCGGCCGATGCCGACGCCGCCGCCGTGGTGGATCGACACCCAGGAGGCGCCGGAGGCCACGTTGACCATGGCGTTGAGCAGCGGCCAGTCGGCGATCGCGTCGGAGCCGTCCAGCATCGCCTCGGTCTCCCGGTACGGGGAGGCGACCGAGCCGCAGTCCAGGTGGTCGCGGCCGATCACGATCGGCGCGGACAGCTCGCCCGAGGCCACCATGTCGTTGAACCGCTCGCCCGCCTTGTCGCGCTCGCCGTGGCCGAGCCAGCAGATCCGCGCGGGCAGGCCCTGGAAGTGCACCTTCTCCTGGGCCATGGTGATCCAGCGGTGCAGCGACTCGTTCTCCGGGAACAGGTCGAGCACGGCCTTGTCGGTCCGGTGGATGTCCTTCGGGTCGCCGGAGAGCGCCGCCCAGCGGAACGGGCCCTTCCCCTCGCAGAACAGCGGCCTGATGTACGCCGGGACGAACCCGGGGAAGGCGAACGCCCGCTCATACCCGGCGAGTTGCGCCTCACCGCGGATCGAGTTGCCGTAGTCGAAGACCTCCGCGCCGCGGTCCTGGAAGCCGACCATCGCCTCGACGTGCCGGGCCATCGACTCGCGGGCCCGGGTGGTGAACTCGGCGGGCTTCTCGGCCGCGTAGGAGGCCATGTCCTCGAAGGCGACGCCGGTGGGCAGGTAGGCGAGCGGGTCGTGGGCGCTGGTCTGGTCGGTGACGACGTCGATCGGGGCGTCCATCGCGAGCAGCTGCGGCAGCAGGTCGGCGGCGTTGCCGAGCAGGCCGATCGAGAGCGGCCGCCGCTGGTCCCGGGCCTCGACGGCGAGCTGCAGCGCGTGCTCCAGGCCCCTCGCCTCGACGTCGAGGTAGCGGTGCTCGATCCGGCGGGCGATCCGGGACGGGTCGCAGTCGATGCAGATCGCCACGCCGCCGTTCATCGTGACGGCCAGCGGCTGGGCGCCGCCCATGCCGCCGAGGCCGGCGGTCAGGGTGACGGTGCCCTCCAGGGTGCCGCCGAACTTCTTGTCCGCGACCGCCGCGAAGGTCTCGTAGGTGCCCTGCAGGATGCCCTGCGTGCCGATGTAGATCCAGGACCCGGCGGTCATCTGCCCGTACATGGTGAGCCCGAGCGACTCCAGCCGGCGGAACTCCTCCCAGTTCGCCCAGTCGCCGACCAGGTTGGAGTTGGCGATCAGCACCCGCGGCGCCCACTCGTGGGTCTGCATCACGCCGACCGGCCGGCCGGACTGCACCAGCATGGTCTCGTCCTGCTTCAGCCCCCGCAGGGTGCGCACCATCGCGTCGAAGGAGCGCCAGTCCCGGGCCGCCTTCCCGGTGCCGCCGTAGACCACCAGCTTGGACGGGTGCTCGGCCACCTCCGGGTCCAGGTTGTTCATCAGCATCCGCAGGGCCGCCTCCTGCTGCCACCCCTGCGCACTGAGCCCGCTCCCCCGCGCCGCGCGGACCTCGCGCGGGCCGCTCGTCTGCTCTGCCATGGGCCAGCCTCCCTGCCGGATGCCATTCATTCACGATCAACGAGACTGAATATATCCAAACAGAACCACGGCGACCAGAGCCCGCGCGGGAGCGCGCGTTCAGGGGCTCACGAGTGCGCGCGTTCAGGGGCCCGCTCTCGGCGATCCCCTGAGCGGGCGTCAGGCCGCCTCGTCGCCGTCCCAGTCGATGCCGATCTCGGCCAGCCAGCGGCGGTCCGCCGCGTCGGGCTCGGGGGTCGGCTGGCCGGGGCGGGCCGGGGGGCGCGGGATGTGCTGGACCGGGCCGACGCCGTAGCGGGCGGCGGCCTGGTCGGCGGCGTCGGCGGCGTCGCTGCCGGGTTCCAGGACACCGATGTGCACGGCCTCCTCGTCGCCGGGGTCGAGGACGACCAGTTCCGGGTTGGGCGGGCGGCGCAGCGCGATGCGGCGGCCGCAGAGTGGGCAGGACCATTCGTCGGCCCCGGAACCGAGCCGTCCGGTGAGTCTCATCTGGTGGATCGGCGGTGGCATGGGACTTCCCCCGTCCGAGCTGTCGTTCTCCCTACCCAGAGGGATGCCCGCTCAGTACCCGTCGTCAACCCGACGAAAAGGTGTCATTCGGCAAACAACAGGTGTCAGTCCAGGAAGAGTTGACGGGACGTCGCGGACTGCTCGATGGATTCCAGCCGGGCTTCGGCGCCCGGCAGCTCGTCGCACATGGTCTGCAGCAGGACGCGGCCGAGCATCATCGGCGCGCACGCGGTGTCGAAGACCAGGCCGGTGCCGACGGCGGCGGGCAGCAGCACGTCGGAGAGCTTGGCGACGGGGGCGAACGCCGAGTCGGCGACGGTGAGCACGGTCAGGCCGCACTCCCGGGCCACCGCGAGGGCGTCCATCAGCTCGCGCGGGTAGCGCGGCAGGGCGAAGCAGAGCAGCGCGCTGGCCCCGGCGTCGGCGGCCTGCTCCAGCCGGTCGGCGAGCATCGAGCCGCCCTCGTCGAGCAGCCGGACGTCGGGGTGGACCTTGCTCGCGAAGTACGCGAAGCCGTGGGCCTGCGCGGAGGCGGCCCGCAGGCCGAGCACGGGCAGCGGGCGGGAGGCGGCCAGGATCCGGGCGGCGCGGACGATCGGGGCCGGGTCGGCGAGCAGTTCGGCGAGGTGCCGCAGGTGCTCGATCTCGGCGAGGACGGCCTGCTGGTGCTCGTTGCGCACCACCTCGTGGTGGCTCTCGGGCGTGCCGGAGTCGCCGACGCCGAGTTCGCGCAGCTGCTTGCGCAGCGCCGGGTAGCCGTCGTAGCCGAGGGCGACGGCGAACCTGGTCACCGAGGGCTGGCTGACCCCGGCGAGTTCGGCGACCTCGACGCTGGACAGGAACGGCGCCTCGGTGGCGTGCCGGACCAGCGAGTGGGCGATCCGCCGCTGGGTGGGGGTCAGCCGGTGGCCCTCGAAGAGCTGGAGCAGCCGGGCGGAGGGCCCGGCGGTGGTGCCGGTCTCGTCCAGGGCGGTCATGTGCGGTACCTCCACGCTCGGTTGGGCGGTCGCCGGTGGCTTCGACGGTGGGACGACTGTGGCGCAGTCCCGGCAGGTGGGCAATCGCGTATCGACTGGCGGGACGGGCGGGTCCGGAGCGTGCTCCGGCGGGTGCGCCCGCCCGTCCCGGCCGGGGAGTCAGGCGAGTGGTCCGGTGACCTCCTGCACCGCCTCCAGCAGGGCGCCGGAGGCGACCAGGGCGGCCGCGGCCTCCAGGTCCGGGGCGAGGAAGCGGTCGCGGCCCGGGCCGCCGACCCCGGCCGCGCGGGCGGCGGCGACGGCGGCGGCGGTCGCCGGGGCGAGCACGCCCGGCTGCTCGGCGGCCTGCTCCCGGATCTCCAACGCCCGCGCGGCGGCCACGAGTTCCACCGCGAGGACGCGGCCGAGGTTGTCCACCGCGCGGCGCAGCTTGCGGGCCGCGGACCAGCCCATCGAGACGTGGTCCTCCTGCATCGCCGAGGACGGGATGGAGTCCACCGAGGCGGGCACCGCCAGCCGCTTGTTCTCGCTGACCAGCGCGGCCTGGGTGTACTGGGCGATCATCAGGCCGGAGTCGACGCCCGGGTCGTCGGCCAGGAAGGCGGGCAGGCCGTGCGAGCGGGCCCGGTCGAGCAGCCGGTCGGTGCGCCGCTCGGCGATCGAGGCCAGGTCGGCGGCGGCGATCGCCAGGAAGTCCAGCACGTAGCCGACGGGCGCGCCGTGGAAGTTGCCGTTCGACTCGACCCGGCCGTCGGGGAGCACCACCGGGTTGTCCACCGAGGCGGCCAGCTCCCGTTCGGCGACCAGCGCGGCGTGCGCCAGGGTGTCCCGTCCGGCGCCCGCGACCTGCGGGGCGCAGCGGATCGAGTACGCGTCCTGGACCCGCGGCGCGTCGTCCTGGTGGTGGCCGGTCAGGCCCGAACCCCGCAGCACCGCCAGCATGTTGGCCGCGGCGGCGGCCTGCCCGGGGTGCGGGCGGATCGGGGCGTGCAGTTCGGGGGCGAGCACCTTGTCGGTGCCCAGCAGCGCCTCCAGGCTCATCGCGGCGGTGACGTCGGCGGTGGTGTAGAGGCGGCGCAGGTCGGCCAGCGCCATCAGCAGCATGCCGAGCATGCCGTCGGTGCCGTTGATGAGGGCCAGGCCCTCTTTCTCCAGCAGTTCGACGGGGGCGATCCCGGCCTCGGCGAGGAGTTCGCCGGCCGGCCGCTCCGCCCCGTCCGGGCCGAACGCGGTGCCCTCGCCCATCAGGGCCAGCGCGCAGTGCGAGAGCGGCGCGAGGTCGCCGGAGCAGCCCAGCGAGCCGAACTCCCGCACCGCCGGGGTGATTCCGGCGTTCAGCAGCGCGGCCATCGTCCCGGCGACCAGCGGGCGCACGCCGGTGCGGCCGGAGGCGAGCGTCTTCATCCGCAGGAACACCAGGGCCCGGACCACCTCGGTCTCCACCACCGGCCCCATGCCCGCCGCGTGCGAGCGCACCAGCGAGCGCTGCAGCTGCGCCCGCAGCTCCGGACTGATGTGCCGCACGGCCAGCGCGCCGAATCCGGTCGAGACCCCGTACACCGGGCGCGGTTCGGCCGCCAGCGCGTCGATCCGGGCCCGGGCCGCGGCCATCTCGGCGAGCGCGTCCGGCCCGATCTCCACCCGGGCCCCGCCGCGGGCGACGGCGAGGACGTCCTCGGCGCTGACGTCGGCCTTGCCGACCCGGACGACGACACTGTGCATATCCATATGCACAATCTCATCAGGTGAATGGCAATGTGACAAGCAGGGTGGCGGACCGTCCCGCTATCCTTCGCGCACGCTGGCGAACGGGGAGGCGGCGATGGACACCGACAACGGCAGACTGATGGTCAAGGTGCCGAAGCAGGGCCGCGGGAAGTACCGGGTCTACACCGGCCGCACCGTCCTCGACTGGGCCAGGCCCGGCGGCAACACCCCGTTCGTGCTGCCTCCCGGCATCCACCGCGTCCAGGTCCGACGGGGGCTCGACCGCTCCAACACCGTGACCGTGGACGTCCCTGCCGCCGGAACGGTGCAGGCGGAGGTCCGCGGCACCTGGTTCGGGCCGGCCGTCCTGCTGGCGGGAGCGGCGGTCCTGTTGCTCGTGGGCCGCCTCGGGTTCGACGGTTCGCCCTGGTCGCTGCTCGCGTGGCTCCCGCTGCCCCTCGCCACCCTCCTGCCCGGCACCGGGGTGAGGCTCCGCGTCGCCGAAGCCTGACGGGTGGTTGACTGGCCCGCGGAGGTGCGAGACGCATGGCGCGGGCGACGGAACGACGACGAGTGGTGCGGCTGGACGGGGACGGGCGCTCCGTGCGGCCCGACAGCCTCGCGGCCGAGGAGCCGCTGGAGATCCGGATCGGCGGCGAGGCGCTGACCGTCACCATGCGCACCCCCGGCCACGACTTCGACCTGGTCGCCGGGTTCCTGGTCGGCGAGGGCCTGGTCGGCGCCATCGAGGAGCTCGCCGCGCTGCGCTACTGCGCCGGGACGGACGAGGACGGCGCCAACACGTACAACGTCGTCGACGCCACCGTCCGCGGCGCCCGCCCCGCGCTCTCCGCCCACCGCAACCTGCTCACCACCAGCGCGTGCGGCCTGTGCGGCCGCGACACCGTCGACGCCGTCCGCACCCGCTCCCGCTGGGACGTCGCCCCCGACCCGCTCACCGTGCCCGCCGCCGTCCTCTACGACCTCCCGGCCCGGCTGCGCGCCGCCCAGCGCGCCTTCGACACCACCGGCGGCCTGCACGCCGCCGGGCTCTTCGCCGCGGACGGGACGCTGCTGTGCGCCCGCGAGGACGTCGGCCGCCACAACGCCGTCGACAAGGTGGTCGGCTGGGCCCTGCGCGAGGGCTGCCTCCCGCTGACCGGCCACCTGCTGATGGTCTCCGGCCGCGCCTCCTTCGAACTCACCCAGAAGGCCGCCCTGGCCGGCCTCCCCCTGCTCGCCGCCGTCTCCGCCCCCTCCTCGCTGGCCGTCGACCTGGCCGAGGAGCTCGGCCTCACCCTGGTCGGCTTCCTGCGCGACCGCGCCGCGAACGTCTACACCCGCGCCGACCGGATCTCCTGAGCGCACCGGCGGCCCCGGCCGGCTTGTTCACAGCGGGCTCACCCCTTTGGGAGCATGGGGATCCAGGGCCAGAGCGCGGAGGTGTGCATGGGTACCGATTCACCGCCCACCGGTGACGCCGCACCGCCTCCCGGCCCCGGGGCCCGGAAGCCGGCCTCCCGCTGGCCGGCCGGCTCGTACCTGGGGCTGCTGTCCGCCTCCTCCCACCAGGCCCTGATGCTGGCCGGAAGGGTGGCGGTCCACTCCGCCGGCGAGGTCCTCCTGCGGGAGGGGGAACGCGCCTCCCACCTCTTCCTGATCGAGGAGGGGCTGGTCAAAGTGACGTCGACGACGGAGGAGGGGCACGTCAGCCTGCTCGCGATCCGGGCCGCGGGCGACGTGGTCGGGGAACTCGCCGCGGTCGACGGCGCGCCCCGCTCCGCGACGGTGACCGCCGTCGGAACGGTGCGGGCACGCGCCATCCAGCACAGCGAGTTCGTCCGCCTCTTCCGCCAGGAGCCGCAGATCGCCCTCGCCCTGGTGGCGGCCGTGGCCGGCAAGTTGCGGGCGGCCACCCGGGCGCGGGTGGACACCGGCGGCTACCCGCTCCAGGTCCGTCTGGCGCGGGCGCTCGTGGAACTCGCCGAGACGTACGGGGAGCCGACCGAGAACGGGGTCGCCATCACGGTCCCGCTGAGCCAGGAGGACCTGGCCGCGCTCATCTCCTCGTCCATGGCCGGGGTGACGCGGTCGCTGCAGCAGTTCAGGAAGAACGGCCTGATCGACACCAGCTACCGGCGGCTGACCGTGCTCGACCTGGACGCGCTCAGCGATCTGGCGGTCCTGCCCCACCCGGCCCGGGACGGATCCACCGGGTCTCCGGCCACGGCCTAGCCGCGCTACGCGGAATTGACGACGGCCCCGTAGACGCGCGTAGGTGGAGCCGCGGGCTACCACCCCCGCGGCTCCACCTACGTCCTCGCTGCGGAGGGCTCGGCAAGAGGACCCGGCGACAGCCTGATCAGGGTAGATGCGGGTGCCGGGGCAAGACCTGCTCAAAGTAGAGGGTTTGACGGCCTTTCTGCGGTCCGTCCCGATCTGCCGGAAGCCCTGGAGCCCGCCGCTCCCGGCTCGTAGCGTTCTCCTTGCCGGTCGTCCCCGAGAGGTGGCGCCTCCTACCAAGGCGCCCGGGGTCCGTCGGCGCAGGGCTCGGCAAGCAACCCTCCGGGAGGCAGTTTGAACACCCACGTGTGGACCGCGGCGATCGCCGCGGTGGTCGCGCTGACCGCGCTCGGCCTGGCGGCCTTCGCCGTCGCCAGGGTGAGCGGGAGCGCACCGCTCAAGGTGGCGGTCGTGATCACCGCCCTGACCGGCTTCGTCGCCGCGCTCCCGCCGCTCATCTCGGCCTTCACCTCCTTCATGGCCTAGCGGTGGCCGGTCAAGGGCACTCGCCGCCCGGGGGCGGCAGCGCGGGGGAGCGCCTCAGGCAGTCGCCGCTCCCCCGCGATGCCGACCGCACCGCGGCGGCGGTGCCCCTGACCCCGGGGCGGTTGCACACCGAACCGTTCCGCCTGCTGCGGGAGTTGGACCTCCCGGTCGAGGACCTGCTGATCGCCGGCAGTGCCCCGCTGTACGTCCGGGGGCTGCGGGACCGGATCGGCGATCTCGACGTGGTGGCGAGGGGCGAGGCCCTCCGCCGGGTGCTCCTGCTCGGCGAACCCGAACGGGCCCCGTTCGACAGCGCCGTCTCCGTCCGGCTGATGGGCGGACGCCTGGAGATCACCGACAGCTGGTTCGCCGGCATGTTCGGCCCGGTGGGAGAACTGTTCGACCGGGCGGAGCGGGTCGGTGGCCTCCGGTTCCTCACCCTCGCCGACACGCTCGCGTGGAAGCGACGGCTCGACCGGCCGAAGGACCGGCTGGACCTCCGGCGGGCGGCCGAGTGGGTGGAGCGGAACAGGCCGCCCAGGCACCAGGGCGGAGTCGGCCGCGGCGCGCTGCCGGCCGCCGACCCCGCCGGCTGCAAGGCCCGCGGCTCCAAGCGGGCCGATCTTCGCAGCGGCCGCGCCCCCGTGGGTGACCGGCGTCGAACGCCGTGACCTCCCCGGTCCCGCGCCCCGGTGGTGCTCCCGCTACGCCGGGGGCGGTGAGCTGGGGCCGGTGAGGGCGACGGCGACCAGGGCGCGCAGGGCGGGGGCGGTCTGGGTGAGGGGGAGGGTGGATTCGTCGGCGAAGAGTTCGAGGAGCCAGCCGCCGGCCGGGTTGGAGCCGCCGGCGGCGACCATCGCGCGGTAGCCGGAGACGACCATGACGGCTTCCTCGGCGGCGTCGTTGCCGGGGGCGCCGGCCCGGAGGGTGAAGGAGCCGCCGGTGACGGTGCGGGAGGTGAGGGGGTAGTGGCGGAGGTCGAAGACGGCGTCGGGGGCCTCGATCTGGGCGCGCTGGGTCTGGGCGCGGGAGCTGGCGGGGCCGCCGGTCATCCGGTAGACGGCGTGCCGGGCGGTGCGCATCAGCGGGGAGCCGGGCGGCACGTAGGAGATCCACCAGCCGACGGCGTTGAGCAGCCGGGCGGCGGTCTCGGCGACCAGGGTGAGCCGGCCGAGGGTGTCGGCGGGGTGGGTGCCGCCGCCCTGGTCGAGGGCGCCGAGGACGGCGGTGAGGAGCTGGCCGGGGTCGGCGCTGTGCGCGGCGCCGCGGAAGCGGCGGCGGTCGCCGTTCGGCCGCCCGCCGGGGGCCTTGCGCCGGGGGTCGGCGGCGTCGACGAGCTGCACGGTCGGGTCGGGGGCGTACGCGGGGCCGTGGCTGCGTCCGGCGACGACGGGGTGGGCGGCGCGGCCGGCCTTGGCCCGGTACTGGGCGGCGTCAGCGAGCCGGAACAGGCGGTCGGGGGTGGTGACCGGGCCGATCGAGTCGCCGGTGGAGGCGATGCCGCAGGCGACGCCCTCGCCGTCGGTCAACTCCAGGGCGCGGGCGCAGAGTTCCTCGGCGACGGCGACCACCTCGTCGGCCGACTGGCCCTCCGCGAGCAGGCAGAACTCGTCGCCGCCGAGCCGGGCGGCCAGGCTGCCGGGGAGCTTGGCGGCGGACAGCGACAGCTGGTGGGCGAAGCGTTCGAGGAGGCGGTCGCCCATCTCGTGGCCGAGCTGGTCGTTGACCCGCTTGAGGCCGTTGACGTCGCAGACCACCAGGGAGACCACCGCGCCGTCCCGGTTGTGGGCCTTGAGCGCGGCGTCGAGCCGGGCGTCGACGGCGCGGCGGTTGGCGAGGCCGGTGAGGGCGTCGGTGAAGGCGAGGCGGCGCAGGTCGGCGACGCGTTCGGTCTGGGCGAGGCCGGCCGAGACCTGGGCGGCGAGCAGGGTGGCGTACTCGGCGTCGGCGCCGGTGAAGACGGGCATGCCGGTGCCGCGGGCGAGGTAGAGCTCGCCCCAGGCCTGGCCGTGCAGGACGATCGGGGCGACCAGGCAGCAGCCGCGGCCGCGGCGGCGCAGTCCGGCGGCGCGCTGGCGGCAGAAGGCGCCGGAGCCGTGGTCCTGCCGGCCGGTGTACGGGCCGACGTCCTCGGCGGTCTGGGTCCAGGCGCGGGGCAGCCGGCCGGTGGTCCAGTGCTCTTCGAGGTAGGTGACGATCTCGGGGAAGTCGGCGACGGGGTAGGACTCGTCCTCGGGCAGTTCCTCCTCGCCGGGCGCGAGTTCGCCGTGGTTGACCAGCACCCGCAGCCGTCCGGACTCGCGGTCCCAGACCGAGACGGCGGCCATGGTGGCGCCGAGCGCGGAGACGGCGCGGACGGCGGCGGCCCGGACGGCCTCCAGCGGGGTCAGCGCGCCCGCCATGTCCTGGGCGAGTTCCACCACGGCCTGCAACCGCAGGTCGGGTGCCGCCGCCTCGAACGAGGCCCGCTCGTCCATGGTCGCCTCACTCACCGTTAGCCGTCCTCCTGCCCGCGTGGCCTTTCGTCCAGACTAGGCCGGTCCGTCCGGTTTTCGGCCGAGGCGGGGCGTCCGGGCGCTCCGCTCAGCGGGCGGGGTCCAGCCCGGCCACGGCTCCCAGCCGGTCCACCAGCCGGTCCGCCGGGAGGGCGGGCAGCGGGGAGCGCCGGGGCAGCAGCGTTCCCGGCTCGGTGAACACCTCGACCGGCGTCGGCAGGTGCGGCCCCTCCAGGACCATGCTGACGGTGGGCCGGCCGGGCAGCGGCAGCACCCGGTGGTGGAGGGTGTGCGACATCAGGTACCGGCTGCCCCGGGTGAGGTCCGCCTCGAACACCCGCTCCAGGGTGCGGACGCCGAGCGGGGTCATCCGGTACGAGGCCCCGTCGGCGGCCCGCCGGTACCGGTACCCGAGGAACTCGGCGCCGTCGGCCGCCGGGCGGTACTCCTGGTGCCGGTAGCCCCCGGTGAGGATCTCCGCGGCGAAGTCCCACCGGTGGTTGTGGACGTTCTCCTGGGGCGCGTCCGGTGCGGCGTCCGCGTCCCACACGTGCAGTCGCAGGCGGAACTCCGCCCCGACCAGCAGCACGATTTTGTCGAACCCGTTGGGGTGCCGCACCGACCGCGCCCGCACCTGGGCGAACCGCCCCTCGTCGCGCGCCAGCGCTCCCAGCAGCTCCCGCAGCACCACCGGCCGGGTCACTCCGCCGAGCGCCTCGGCCAGCGCCTCCCGCCGTCCGGCCGCGTACTCCCTTGCCCGGGCGGCGAGTTCACCTTCCACCTCGACGATCACCGCTCCCCCTCCTGCCCCTCCGTCAGCTCCGTCAGCCGTCGGCCGGCTCCGGCCGGTCGGCTCCCGCCGTCCGGTCGGCCCCGGACAGCAACTCCTCCAGCCCGTCGACCGCGTCCGGTCTCCCGGCCAGCAGCCAGTGGCGCGTCCCGTCCGCCCCCAGCCGCCCGTGGAAGGGCCGCCCGGAGAACTCGCGGAGCGTCAGCCCGGTCTCGGCGGCGATCAGCGCACCGGCGTACAGGTCGATCTCGCCGATCCCGTAGCCGACCAGTCCGTCGATGTCGCCCCGGGCGAGCATGCTCCAGCAGGTGAGCGGCGCCCAGAGGTCGAGCACCCGGTGGGCGTGCCGGGCGACCCGGGCGCGCACCACCCGCCACTGCGCGCCCAGCGCCCGGGCGATCAGCTCCGCCTGGCCCGGCCGGCCGTCGTGGTAGGCGTGGGCCTCCTGGAGGCAGAGCACGTCGGGCCGCGCCCGCCGCAGGTGGTGGATGTGGTGGTCGAGCCGGGCGGGTGCGCCCTTCCGGTGCGAGGCGCCGAGGATGCCGCCGCCGATGTTCCAGGTGCCCAAGGACAGCGGGAACTCCCGCGGTCCGGGACCGTCGCCCATGTACCCCCCCTTCGGCCGCCACCGGCCCGAGGCGGTGGGGTGAATCAAGGCTAGGGGACCGGGCGGCCGTGCGTCATCGGGGCGCGCGACTCATTCGGGGCTGCCGGGCGGGACGCGGGTGAGCAGCCAGGGTTCGACCAGGCCGAGGCCGCGAACGGGGCGGCGCCACATCGGCTGGAGGTTGAAGCGGTGGCCGGGGGCGGGTTCGCTCTCCGGGAGGCTGGCGGTGCCGTGCTGGTCGAGCGCGGCGGCGAGTTCGCCGTCGACCAGGACGGCGTCCTTGGGGGCGATCGAGGTGAGCCGGGAGGCGAGGTTGACGGTGGTGCCGAAGACGTCGCCCATCCGGGAGGTGACGGTGCCGAAGGCCATGCCGACCCGCAGGGCGGGCATGTTGTCCTCCTTGGCGAGGGTCTCGACCAGGGAGAGGGCGATCTCGGCGACGGTGGCCGGGTCCTCGGAGACGAACAGGATCTCGTCGCCGAGCGTCTTGACGACGCGGCCGCCCTGGCCGGCGATCAGGTCGGAGCAGGTGTTCTCGAAGCCCTCGACGAGTTCGCCGAGCTCCTCCTCCTCCAGCCGGCGGGAGAGCCGGGTGAAGCCGACCAGGTCGGCGAAGGCGACGGCGAGCCGGCCGGAGGTGACCTCGTGGTCCTCGGCGGCCTGGACGACCCGGCCGGTGACGGCGGCGAGCTGGCGGCGCCAGACGTAGACCAGGAACTGCTCCAGTTCGGGCAGCAGCAGTTCGACCAGCGGGTAGGCGACGTCGGAGCGGCTCATGCCGGGTTCGACGGGCTGGGTGAGGTTGTCGAGGAAGGTGTCCATCTGCCAGCCGGCCAGCCGGGCGGTGGTCTGGCCGGTGGAGCGGGCGACCTGGATCGCCATCGGTTCGCTGAGCAGCCCGGACTCGATCAGGCCGGCCAGCCGGCGCAGCGCGATCACGTCGTTGTCGGTGAGGGCGCGGGACTGGCCGATGTCGGGGAAGCCCATGGCGCGCCAGAACCGGGTGGCGAGGTCCATCGGGACCTCGGCGGCGCGCGCGGCCTGGTACGGGGTGTACTTGCGCGGCGCGTCGAGGATCAGCCGCTCCAGGTCGGTGGCGACGGTGGTCTCGTCCCCCGTCGCGCCGCTGCCGGAGCCCGTCGTGGCGCCGCCGTTGTCTGTCACCGGTCCGTCCCCGTGCGGCCGGGCCGCACTTGTGTCTTGCCGTCCTGGAGGTGCGGGCACGCGACCACCGCGGGGGTAGTGGCGAGCCTCACACCGCTGCCAGGTGGAATGTTCGCACGGAATCGCGTAATCCGGGGCATCCGCCCGGCAGCCGGTCGGTCGGTCCCGCAGGGTGAGACCGACGCGTCCCGGGCGGCCGGTCTCAGTCCTGCGGGCGCACGTGCACCACGTCCCCGGCGGCGACGGGGTGCCGGGCGCCGTCGGGGGTGCGCACCACCAGGCGGCCGTCGCCGTCCACCGCGACGGCCTCGCCGAGCAGTTCGCGCTCCCCGGGCAGTTGGACCCGCACCTGCCGGTTCAGCGTGGTGCAGCGGGCGGTGTACGCGGGCAGCAGGCCGCTGGCGTGCGGGTCGCCCGCGGCGGCGGTCCACTCGCCGTACAGTTCGGCGAACTCGCGCAGCACCGCGCGCAGCAGGGTGGGCCGGTCGGTGGTCTCGGCGCCGGCCAGCGCGAGCGAGGTCGCGGTGGGGACGGGCAGTTCGTCGGCGCGCAGCGAGACGTTCAGGCCGAGGCCGGCCACCACGGCGCCGCCGGACAGTTCGGTGAGGATGCCGCCGAGCTTGCGCTCCTGCCCGTCGACGACGGCCTGCAGGTCGTTGGGCCACTTCAGGCCGGTGCGCACCCCGGCGATCCGGTCGAGGGTGGCGGAGACGGCGGTGCCGACCAGGATCGGCAGCCAGCCGTAGCGCTCCATCGGCACGCCCTGCGGGCGCAGCAGCACCGACAGGAACAGCCCGGAGCGCGGCGGCGCGTTCCAGCGGCGGTCGAGGCGGCCGCGTCCGGCGTGCTGCGACTCGGCGACCAGCACGGTGCCCTCGGGCGCGCCGTCCTCGGCGCGGGCGGCGAGGTCGGCGTTGGTGGAGCCGGTCTCGCTCACCACATCGAGTGAGGTCCACAGCGCCCCGGGGCGCAGCAGGTCGAGCCGCAGGGCCCGTTCGTCCAGCGGCGGGCGCTCCAGGTCGGTCCACGGGGAGGGGCCGCCGTGGCCGAAGCCGCGCAGGCCGGAGCGGCGGGGACGGGGGCTGTCGGGAGTGGTCACCGGACCAGCCTAGGCCGCCGCACGGACGCCGCACGCCGCTTCATCGTCCCGCAGAACGCGCGGTGGGACGATGTGGCGATGGCCATAACCACGCGTGCCGCCGCGCTGGTTACGCTACTCAACGGTAGACCGCAGCGCCGCCCTGCCCGCACCCCTCGCGCGCCCGGGCCGGCGGCCGAGGACGCAGGGAGAGCCCCCCGAATGACCCAGGCACCGCAGGACCCGCACACCACCGCCGGGAAGCTCGCCGACCTGCGCCGGCGGATCGACGAGGCGGTGCACTCCGGCTCGGCCGCGGCGGTCGAGAAGCAGCACGCCAAGGGCAAGCTGACCGCCCGGGAGCGGATCGCGGAACTGCTCGACGAGGGCTCCTTCGTGGAGTTCGACGAGTTCGCCCGGCACCGCTCCACCAACTTCGGCCAGGAGAAGAACCGCCCGTACGGCGACGGCGTGGTGACCGGCTACGGCACCGTGGACGGCCGCCAGGTCGCGGTGTTCGCCCAGGACTTCACGGTGTTCGGCGGCTCGCTCGGCGAGGTGTTCGGCGAGAAGATCGTCAAGGTGATGGACTTCGCGCTGAAGACCGGCTGCCCGATGATCGGCATCAACGACTCCGGCGGCGCCCGGATCCAGGAGGGCGTGGTCTCGCTCGGCCTGTACGGCGAGATCTTCCGGCGCAACGTGCACGCCTCCGGCGTGATCCCGCAGATCTCGCTGATCATGGGCCCGTGCGCGGGCGGCGCGGTCTACTCCCCCGCCGTGACCGACTTCGTGGTGATGGCCGACAAGACCTCGCACATGTTCATCACCGGGCCGGACGTGATCAAGACCGTCACCGGCGAGACCGTGGACATGGAGGAACTCGGCGGCGCCCGCACCCACAACACCAAGTCCGGCAACGCGCACTACCTGGCCGCCGACGAGAAGGAGGCCGTCGAGTACGTCAAGGCGCTGCTCTCGTACCTGCCCTCCAACAACCTCAGCGACCCGCCGGCCTACCCCGAGGAGGCCGACCTCACCGTCACCGCCGAGGACCTCGAACTCGACACCATCGTCCCGGACTCGGCGAACCAGCCGTACGACATCCGCCGGGTGATCGAACGCGTCCTGGACGAGGGCGACTTCCTGGAGGTCCAGCCGCTGTACGCGGGCAACATCGTGATCGGCTTCGGCCGGGTCGAGGGCCACCCGGTCGGCGTGGTCGGCAACCAGCCGATGGACCTGGCCGGCTGCCTGGACATCGCCGCCAGCGAGAAGGCCGCCCGCTTCGTGCGCACCTGCGACGCCTTCAACATCCCGGTGCTGACCTTCGTCGACGTGCCCGGCTTCCTGCCCGGCACCGGCCAGGAGTGGGACGGCATCATCCGGCGCGGCGCCAAGCTGATCTTCGCCTACGCGGAGGCCACCGTGCCGCTGATCACCGTCATCACCCGCAAGGCGTTCGGCGGCGCGTACGACGTGATGGGCTCCAAGCACCTCGGCGCCGACCTCAACCTGGCCTGGCCGACCGCCCAGATCGCCGTGATGGGCGCCCAGGGCGCGGTCAACATCCTGCACCGCCGGGAGATCGCCGCCGCCGAGGCGGAGGGCCTGGGCGAGGAGCGCCGCGCCGAACTGCTCGCCTCGTACGAGGACACCCTGCTCAACCCGTACCTGGCCGCCGAGCGCGGCTACGTCGACGCGGTCATCGCGCCCAGCGAGACCCGGCGGCACATCGTCCGCGGGCTGCGGGCGCTGCGCGGCAAGCGGGAGGCGCTGCCGCCCAAGAAGCACGGCAACATTCCGCTCTGATTCCCGAAGGGACCCCTGCGCCATGACCCCCATTCAGGTGCTGCACGGGCAGCCGACCCCCGAGGAGCTGGCCACCGTCCTGGCGGTGGTCCAGTCCCGGGCCGCGGGCCGGGCCGCCACCGGCCCCGCCCGCGGCCCGGCCTCCGCCTGGACCGCCCGCACCCCGCGCCCCCTCCCCGCCCCGGGCCCGCACGCCTGGCGCACCAGCCTCTGGCCCAGGTGAGAGAGCGCCACCAGGGGCTCGGGGAACGGCGAGAGCCCCGCCAGGGGCTCGGGGAACGGCGAGGCCGTGGCTGCGAGAGGTTCACTGCCGTTGCGCGCATCGGCTTCCGGTTCGGTTACTGCACGCAGCAGCACGGACCTCCGATGGGCTCCGGCCGTCAGCAGCATCGACCCGCCGTTCCCCGGGCCCCTGGTGGTGCAGGCCCGTCTGCCGACAGTTCCCCGAGCCCTGAATGCGCGTTCCGCCGTTCTTGCCCGAGCCGCCCGGCGGGGGCTGTCCGCCTAGGACTTCTCGGCGCCGGTGAGCGCGAAGCTGCCCGGGCCGAGGACGACGATCAGCAGGAAGGCCCAGCAGAAGAGCACCGAGGACTCGCCGCCGTTCTGGATGGGGAAGAGCGCGTTCTCCTGGTGGACGGTGAAGTAGGCGTAGGCCATCGAGCCGGAGGCGATGAACGCGGCGATCCGGGTGCCGAGTCCGAGCACGACCAGGGAGCCGCAGACCAGCTGGATGACCGCGGCGTACCAGCCGGGCCAGGTGCCCGCCTTGATGCTGCCGCCGCCGTACGCGCCGCCGAGGACGCCGAACAGCGAGGCGGCGCCGTGGCAGGCGAAGAGCAGGCCGACCACGACGCGGTGCAGCGCGACGAGGTGGGGGCGGACCGCGGCAGTGGTGGTTCTCGCCGTGGTGATGAACTGGGACATGGTTTGTCTCCTCAGCCGAAACCAGTGGGGTGGTTCTGGAGCTGTGCTCGTGCCCTGACCATGTGGGGTGACATGGCGTCGGGCACGGGAGCAGGTCGGCGGCCGCACGCCGCCGATCATGGACCCGACAATCCAATTGCTCTATTGCAGGGAACGCGGGCCCCCGCGTCAAGGGGCACCCGAACCGTTCCGGTGCGCCGGACTGAGTACGGATACTCAGGCGCGCCCGGCCCGTCCCGTTGCAGGCTGGTGCGGTGCTCTGGTCAGACCCCCGCGACGAACCGTCGCAAGAGGCCCGTGAGGTGCAGCGCAGGCTGCGCCGGACGGGGGTGCTGATCGCACTGCTGGCGCTGCTGGGGGCGGCCCTGGTGCTCGTGTAGGCCGCTAGGCTTTCCCGCATGACCGCTCGCCGCCCGCTGGTTCTCGCGTCCGCCTCCCCCGCCCGGCTGGGCCTGCTGAAGCAGGCGGGCCTGGATCCGCTGGTGCGGGTGAGCGGGGTGGACGAGGACGCGCTGAGCGCCGCGACGCCGGGCGAGCTGGCGCTGGTGCTGGCGGTGGCGAAGGCCGAGAAGGTCGCGGGCGACCTGGCCGGCGAGCCGGGCGAGCCGCCGCTGGTGGTCGGCTGCGACTCGGTGCTGGAGCTGGACGGCGTCGCGCTGGGCAAGCCGGCCGACCCGGCGGAGGCGCTGGAGCGCTGGCGCTCGATGCGCGGCCGCGAGGGCGTGCTGCGCACCGGCCACTGCGTGATCGACACCGCGACCGGGCGGCGGGCGGCCGCGACCGCCTCGACCACCGTCCGGTTCGGCACCCCGGACGACGCCGAGGTCGCCGCGTACGTCGCCTCCGGCGAACCGCTGCACGTGGCCGGGGCGTTCACCCTGGACGGCCGTTCGGCACCGTTCGTGGAGGGGATCGACGGCGACCCCGGCAACGTGATCGGCCTGTCGCTGCCGCTGCTGCGCCGCCTGCTCGCCGAGCTGGACGTGCGCATCACCGACCTGTGGGCCTGATCCCCGCTCAGCCCGTCGCGGGGGCGTGCTTCGCCAGGTAGCCGAGCACGTCGGGCAGCGCGCCGTCCTGGAGCAGCGGAGCGCCGTGGTTGCCGCCGGGGTAGATCTTGAGCTGCTTGTCCTCGGCGACCGAGGCGTCGTAGAGGGCCTTGGCGTTGTCGTTGAACGGGCTGTCGGTCTGCTCGGCGGCGAAGTACGTGGGCGTCCGCACCGTGGTGACCGCCAGCGCGGCATTGAACAGCGGGTACGAGCTGGGCGAGCTGAGCGAGACCACGGCCTTGACCGGCAGCGGGTTGTCGAGCTTGGCGGCGACCAGCGAGGCGGCCGCGCCCTTGGAGGCGCCGACCAGCGCGACCGCGCCGACGCCCTTGCCCTGGTAGTAGCGTTCGGCGGCCTCGATGCCCTCGGTGACGTCGCCCGAACAGGTGAAGGCGAGCACCGCGTAGCCGGCCCCGGTGAACGCGTCGAAGACGGGCGCCCATTCGCACAGCGAGCCGTCGGCCTGGTGCGAGAACACCACCCCGACCTTGGCGTGCCCGGCGTCGGAGTCCCGGTAGAAGGCGTCCAGGTAGTTCCCGGCGGCGGTGCCGCCGTCGAGGCTGAAGGAGCCCTTGGCGGCCTGCTCCGCGGTGACGCAGCCGTAGGTGTCGGCGCTCGGACTCGGCGCGGCCTTCCCGGCCCCGGATCCGGAGCCGCCGGAGCAGGCGGTGAGCAGCAGCGCGGTCGCGGCCAGCGCGACGGGCAGCGTGGAACGTTTCACGTTTCCCCCGTGAATCGTACGAATGGTGCGGTGGTGGCTGTGACGCTAGGGAGCGGCCCGAGCCGGGTCAATGGTCTGGACCGTTCCGTTACCGCGGTGGCCGCCGGGGGTCCGCGCGGCGAAAACGGAACGGACGACTCCCTTTTCCGGGTGCGGAATCGGACAGAACCCGGCCCGCACATCTGTTGCAGAGTTCCACTCCCCCCGGACCTGGCCGCCGTTAGGCTGACGCAGCCGGAACGGAGAGGAGCGACGAGGAGCGGAAGATGACCGATGGAGTGCTCAACGTCGTTCTGGGACTGGTCGCTTCGGCGATCAGCGCCGGGCTGGGCTGGCTGGCCCAGACCGTGCGCCGCCGGCGCCGGCTGGGGCGGGAGCGGGCCTTCTTCGGCCTGCCCGCGGCGGGCGAGGCCCTGCTGGTGGTCAACCGCCAGCCGTCCGCGCCGGACGTGAAGAGCGTGGCCCGCGACGACGTGTACGCGTTGATGGAGCTGGCCGCGCTGGTGCGCGAGTGCGGCGCGCGGGCGACGCTGACCGGGCACGACGAGGTCCGGCAGGGGCTGGGCGACAAGACGGAGTTCTGCGTGGGCGGCCCGGTCGGCAACAAGCGGACGGCGGCCCACCTGGAGTCCTGGCTGCCCGGGGTGGCGTTCGTCAGCCCGCCCGCCGAGGCCGGGCACCCGGTGCACACCCTGGTGGTCGGCCCGCGCGAGTTCCGGTTCCTGACCTCCCGGGAGGAGCCCGGCCAGCGGGCGCACGTGCTGCTGGCCCGGGTGCACCTGCGCGAGGGCGGCCGGCCGGTGTTCGTGATAGCCGGGCAGACCGCGGTGTCCAACCACGCGGGGGCCCGCTACCTGGCCGCCCACCACCGGGCGCTGGCCCGCGCGCACGGCCGGGACGGCGCGTTCGCGGTGGTGCTGCGGGTGGTGAACGCCCGGGCCTACGGGCCGGACGTGGTCGAGTTCGAGGCCGACGTGACGGCCGCGGCGACCACCCGTCCCCAGCCGGCGGCGGCCTGATCCGACCCGGTGTGGCGAAGGCCACCCTCCTCCCCCGCGGACGCCCCGGCCACCCGCCGCGCCCGCTCCCGCCGCCCGTCACCCGGGGTGCGGCCAACGGCCGCCGCTCGTACGGGAGTCCGGCAACCGAGCGTGTGAGCACGCTCACCACCAGGGACTACTCGCCGGTAGCGCCCTCCAATCCATAGACTCGACGAGGTTCGAGAAGGGAGCCACAGTGCGCAAGGTGCTCATCGCCAATCGCGGAGAAATCGCCGTCCGCGTCGCCCGGGCCTGCCGGGATGCGGGAATCGCCAGCGTCGCCGTGTACGCGGAGCCTGACCGGGACGCGCTGCACGTGCGGGCGGCCGACGAGGCGTACGCGCTGGGCGGCGACACCCCCGCGACCAGCTACCTGGACATCGCCAAGGTCCTCAAGGCGGCCGCCGACTCCGGCGCGGACGCCGTCCACCCCGGTTACGGCTTCCTCTCCGAGAACGCCGACTTCGCCCAGGCCGTCATCGACGCGGACCTGACCTGGATCGGCCCGCCGCCGCAGGCCATCCGCGACCTCGGCGACAAGGTCACCGCCCGGCACGTCGCCCAGCGCGCCGGCGCCCCGCTGGTGGCCGGCACCGCCGAGCCGGTGTCCGGTGCCGACGAGGTGGTGGCCTTCGCCGCCGAGCACGGCCTGCCGGTCGCCATCAAGGCGGCGTTCGGCGGCGGCGGCCGCGGCCTGAAGGTCGCCCGCACGCTGGAGGAGATCCCCGAGCTGTACGAGTCGGCGGTCCGCGAGGCGGTCGCCGCGTTCGGCCGCGGCGAGTGCTTCGTCGAGCAGTACCTCGACAAGCCCCGGCACGTCGAGACCCAGTGCCTGGCCGACCAGCACGGCAACGTGGTGGTCGTCTCCACCCGCGACTGCTCGCTGCAGCGCCGGCACCAGAAGCTGGTCGAGGAGGCGCCCGCGCCGTTCCTCACCGCCGAGCAGAACGCCGAGCTGTACCGGGCGTCCAAGGCGATCCTGCGCGAGGCGGGCTACGTCGGCGCCGGCACCTGCGAGTTCCTGGTCTCCCAGGACGGTCTGATCTCCTTCCTGGAGGTCAACACCCGCCTGCAGGTCGAGCACCCGGTCTCCGAGGAGGTCACCGGCCTCGACCTGGTCCGCGAGATGTTCCGGATCGCCGACGGCGAGGAGCTGGGCTACGACGACCCGGAGGTCCGCGGCCACTCCTTCGAGTTCCGGATCAACGGCGAGGACCCGGGCCGCGGCTTCCTGCCCGCGCCCGGCACCGTCACGCTGTTCGCCCCGCCGTCCGGCCCGGGCGTCCGGCTGGACGCGGGCGTCGAGTCCGGCTCGGTGATCGGCCCGGCCTGGGACTCCCTGCTGGCCAAGCTGATCGTCTCCGGCGCCGACCGCAAGCAGGCCCTGCAGCGGGCCAAGCGCGCCCTGGAGGAGTTCAAGGTCGAGGGCATGGCCACCGCCATCCCGTTCCACCAGGCGGTCGTCACCGACCCGGCCTTCGCCCCCGAACTCACCGGCTCCGCCGACCCGTTCACCGTCTTCACCCGGTGGATCGAGACCGAGTTCGACAACACCATCCCGCCGTTCGCGGGCGCCGGCGCCGACGGCGAGGAGCCCGAGGGCCGGGAGACCGTGGTGGTCGAGGTCGGCGGCAAGCGGATCGAGGTCTCGCTGCCCTCCTCGCTCGGCGTCTCCGCCGCCCCCGCCGCCGGTGGGCCCGCCGCGAAGGCCAAGCGCCGGGCCGGCGGCAAGAAGGCCGCCTCCGCGGTCTCCGGCGACACCCTCGCCTCGCCGATGCAGGGCACCATCGTCAAGGTCGCCGTCGAGGAGGGCCAGGTCGTCGCCGAGGGCGAGCTGATCGTGGTCCTGGAGGCGATGAAGATGGAGCAGCCGCTCAACGCCCACAAGGCCGGCACCATCGTCGGCCTGACCGCCGAGATCGGTGCCTCCGTCTCCAGCGGCGCCGCGCTCTGCGAGATCAAGGACGTCTGAGCGCCGTCGACCCCGTGAAGGGCGGCGGGAGTCCACGGACTCCCGCCGCCCTTCCGGCTATGCGGCCGCGCCGAGCACCAACGCCTCGACCCCGCACAGGAACTGCGCCATCCGTTCGCGGTCGAGCAGCGCGCCGTCCACCACCATCCGCAGCTCGACCGCGCCCGGCACCACCACCACGTCCACCGCGACGGACACCCCGGGACGGGCCGGGAACTCGCCCGGGAAGCTCAACTCCCGCTCCCCGGCGGCCCCCTGGGCGGGCGCGTCGGCCATCAGCGCGGCCAGCGGGTCCCGGGTGTCGTTCCAGAACACCGAGTGGTCGGCCAACTCGACGCCGGCGGCCCGCAGTTCGTCCAGCTCGGCGTCCAGCTTCGGCTTGTCGTAGCCGGAGTGCCGGTACGCGGTGAGCGCCGGGCCGTGCGCGCGGCGGACCGTCCCGGCGAAGTCGTCGGCCAGCTCCGGGAGGTGGAACAGGCCCTCCTGGGCGAGCGTGGTGACGGCGTCGGCGGCCTGCTCGGTGAACCGGTTGCCGACCACCACCTGGCACAGGAAGGCGCGCTGCCCGCCCAGCCGGGCCAGTTCGGTGGCGGCGGCGGCCAGCAGCACCGTGGCGTCACCGGTGCGCAGCCGGGCCGCGGCCACCGGGAGGGCGGCGGCCAGCGCCGGGGAGCGCAGCACCGCGTACGGGAAGGTCCGGCCCGGGTCCGGTTCGCCGTCCGGGCGGGGCAGCAGGGTCCGCGGTCCGGCCGCCAGCTTCTCCCGCCAGTGCCGGCGGGCGGCGGCGTCCCGGCGGCGGCCGCGCGGCGAGCGCTGCTCGGCGGCCTCCTCCAGCGGCTGGGCGAACTCCCGTTCGGCGCGCAGCCCGTGGGCGGTGCGCCCGGCGGCCAGCAGCATCAGGTCGCGGACCATCCGGCGCATCCCCCAGCCGTCCGCGGCGGTGTGCGAGAGCACCACGACGGCCTGCCGGACCAGGCCGTCGACCAGCACCAGGCCGAGCCGCACCGGCCACTCGCGGGCCGGGGCGAAGGGCCGCCGGGCGTACTCGTCGAGCAGTTCGGCGGCCGCCCCGGCGGCTTCCCCGGCCGTCTCCCGGTGCAGCAGCGCCACCGGGAGGGTGCCGTCGGCGTCCACCACCTGGACCAGGTCGCCGTCCTCCTCGACCAGCCGGGTGCGCAACGCGTCGTGCAGGTCGAACAGTTCGGCGTAGGCGCGGAGCACCGCGTCCGGCGCCATGCCGGGGTCGACGGGGGCGGCCAGCCGCAGGTTGTAGCGGGGCGCGTCGGCGCCGAGCCGGACCAGGGCGGAGTGGATGGCGCGCTGCCCCCAGGTCGCGGGGCCGCGGCCGCCACGGGCCCGACGGACCGTCAGTTCTGTCGTGCGGTCGAGTGATTCGCTCG
This sequence comes from Kitasatospora sp. NPDC004272, assembly GCF_053603035.1. Taxonomy (NCBI): domain Bacteria; kingdom Bacillati; phylum Actinomycetota; class Actinomycetes; order Kitasatosporales; family Streptomycetaceae; genus Kitasatospora; species Kitasatospora sp. NPDC004272. The sequence continues at coordinate 46,999 of NZ_JBSGET010000012.1, forward strand.
CTGCGTCCATGGGCGCAGACGCTACAAGCGGCCCGGCCGGGGCGGCCAGGGGTCGGCGGCGGGCGGGCCGGAACCGGTCAGCGGGGCGCCCCGGGGGCGCCCCGTCAGCGGATCCGCTCGGCCAGCCGGGCGGCGGGCGGCAGCACCCCGTGCGGGGCGGCCGGACGGCGCTGGCCGGGCAGCGGGCTGCCCGGGGCCGGACCGGACGGCCCGGCGGCCCGCCGGGCGGCCTGCTGGTGCGCCCCGGACTCGGTGGCCAGGCCGAGCGAGGCCACCGAGACCTGCACCCCGCAGTCGGCGAGCGCGTGCTGCTCGCGGGAGGTGAGGTCGTCCAGCAGGGTGCGCTCGTCGGTGACCAGCCGGGTGATCGCCTCGGTGGCGACGGTCTGGAACATGCTGTCGGTGCCGAGCTTGGTGTGGTCGGCCAGCACGATCACCTCGTTGGCGGCCTGCACCAGCGCCCGGTCGACCGAGGCGGAGAGCATGTTGGCGGTGGACAGGCCGCGGTCGGCGGTCAGGCCGCTGCCGGAGATGAACGCCTTGGTGACCCGCAGCCCGGCCAGCGACTGCTCGGCGCCGCTGCCCACCAGGGCGTAGTTGGAGCCGCGCAGGGTGCCGCCGGTCATCACCACCTCCACCCGGTTGGCGTGCGCCAGCGCCTGGGCGACCAGCAGCGAGTTGGTGACCACCGTCAGCCCCGGCACCCGGGCGAGCCGGCGGGCCAACTCCTGGGTGGTGGTGCCGGCGCCGACCACGATGGCGTCGCCCTCCTCGACCATGTCCGCGGCGAGGTCGGCGATGGCGCTCTTCTCGGCGGTGGCGAGGTGGGTCTTCTGCGGATAGCCGGGGTCACGGCTGAACCCGCCGGGCAGCACCGCGCCGCCGTGGCGGCGGTCGAGCAGCCCTTCGGACTCCAGCGCCCGGACGTCCCGGCGGACGGTGACTTCGGAGGTCTGGACGACGCGGGCCAGCTCACGGAGCGACACGGCTCCGTTGGCGCGCACCATCTCAAGGATCAACTGGCGACGTTCTGCTGCAAACACAGGACCGACGGTAACCCGAGTGACCGTCTGCTTTCAGGCGTTTGCACCTGGTAACGGGATTTGCTCACCTCGGGACGGCGCACGACCGTACAATGCGCGCTCCGCCGCCCGGGTGAGCCGGGCGGCGCGCGCCCGGCTCGTTCCCGTGCTCCCGCGCTCCCCTAGGAGCCCGCGCCCTCGCGCTTGCGGATGTGCAGCTGGCGGGCCGCCTCGGCGGTCGAGCCGGACAGCGAGGGGTAGACCGTGAAGGCGCTCGCGACCTGCTCCACCGTCAGGTTGTTGTCCACCGCCAGCGAGATGGAGTGGATCAGTTCGGAGGCGCGCGGGGCGACCACCACGCCGCCGACCACGATGCCGGTGCCGGGGCGGGCGAACAGCTTCACGAAGCCGTCCCGGATGCCCTGCATCTTGGCCCGCGGGTTGCCGCGCAGCGGGAGCTTGACCTCGACGGCGTCCATCTTCCCGCAGGAGACGTCGGCGTGGGTGTAGCCGACGGTGGCGATCTCCGGGTCGGTGAACACGTTGGACGCCACGGTCTTCAGGTTCAGCGGCTGCACCGCGTCGCCGAGCGCGTGGTACATCGCGATCCGGCCCTGCATGGCGGCCACCGAGGCCAGCATGAAGACGCCGGTGCAGTCGCCGGCCGCGTACACGCCGGGGGCGGAGGTGCGGGAGACCCGGTCGACCTTGATCTGGCCCCAGTCGTTGACCGCGACCCCGGCCTCCTCCAGGCCCAGGTCCGCGGTGTTGGGGATGGAGCCGACCGCCATCAGGCAGTGCGTGCCGGTGATCACCTTGCCGTCGGCCAGGGCCACCTCGACCCGGTCGCCGACGCGCTTGGCGCTCTCGGCCCGGGAGCGGCTCATCACGTTCATGCCGCGGCGGCGGAACACGTCCTCCAGCACCTCGGCGGCGTCCGGGTCCTCGCCGGGGAGCACCCGGTCGCGCGAGGAGACCAGCGTGACGTTAGAGCCGAGCGCCTGGTAGGCGCCGGCGAACTCGGCGCCGGTGACGCCGGAGCCGACCACGATCAGCTCGCGCGGCAGCTCCTCCAGGTCGTACACCTGCGTCCAGGCGAGGATCCGCTCGCCGTCCGGCTGGGCGTCGGGCAGCTCGCGCGGGCGGACGCCGGTGGCGATCAGCACCGCGTCGGCGCGCACCGACTCGACGGCGCCGTCGGCGAGTTCGACCAGCACCTCGCGGGAGCCGTCGATCGCCTGGCCGCCGGTGCCGAGCCGGCCGCGGCCGCGCAGCACGGTCACCCCGGCGCGGGTGACGGCCTGGGTGATGTCGTGCGACTGGGCGATCGCCAGCCGCTTCACGCGCCGGTTGACCTTGCCGAGGTCGACGCCGACCACCCGGGCCGGGTCGGCCGCGTCCGGCGTGCCGTCCGCGACCAGGATGCCGAGTTCCTCGTAGGAGCTGTCGAAGCTGGTCATCACCTCGGCGGTGGCGATCAGCGTCTTGGACGGCACGCAGTCCGTCAGCACCGCCGATCCGCCCAGACCGTCGCGGTCGACGACGGTCACCTCCGCGCCGAGCTGGGCGGCCACGAGGGCCGCCTCGTATCCGCCTGGTCCGCCACCGATGATCACGATCCGAGTCACGTGCCCCATTGTCCCGCATGCCGGAACCGATTCCACGCCGGGGCCGTTGTTGTTCCCCTCCCCGCTACCCGGTCTGCCGGATCGAGGCGCTCACCAGCAACCCGCCGGACACCGTGTAGGTGCCCTCGTAGGTCTTCGTGCTGCCGTCGGTCTGCACCGCGTAGATCACCGCGCGGACCTGGCCGGAGCCGAACTCGCTGCTGGTGCCCAGGTAGATCTTCGCCGTGGTGGCGTAGCCCTTCACCCAGCCGTCGTAGTCGCTGCCGCCGATGTTCTTTCCGCCCAGCGCCCAGGCCGCCGCGTAGTCGTGGTTGGTGATGTCCTCGTAGTACTGGGTGACCACGGCGGTGGCGTTGGTGAGCGTCGGGTTGCCGCCCTTCGCGGTGGTGACCGTGACGGTCGGGTTCGGCGTGGCGGTGACGGTCTGCGGGGTGACGGTGACCGTCGGGGTCGGCGTCGGCGTGACGGTGACGGTCGGCGTCGGGGTGGGCGTCGCGGTGACGGTCACCGCGCCCGGCGGGCTGGCCCCCGCCTGGCCGCCGCCGCCCGAACCGCAGCCGACCGCGGTCGCCAGCAGCACCGCCGCCACCGCCGAGGCTCCCGCCACCACCGGTAGTTGTCGCATCAGGACGCTCCCGTCCGGCGCGCACCCCGCCCCCGGCCCGGGCGGGTCCGCCCGCGGGGTGAGACCTCTCTCCACGGTAGGCCCGCCCCGGACGCGCAGCCCGGTGGACCGTTCCGCTCCCGTAGGCTGGCGCCATGTCGCTCTACGCCGCCTACGCCACCAACCTCGACGCCCGGCAGATGTCCCGGCGCGCCCCGCACTCCCCGCTGCGCGGCACCGGCTGGCTGCCCGGCTGGCGGCTGACCTTCGGCGGTGAGCAGCTCGGCTGGGAGGGCTCGCTGGCCACCGTGGTGGAGGACGAGAAGGAGGAGGTCTTCGTCTCGCTGTACGACGTGGCCCCGATGGACGAGGAGGGCCTCGACCGCTGGGAGGGCGTGCAGCTCGGCATCTACCGCAAGGTGAAGCTGCGCGCGCAGACCCTGGACGGCGAGGTCGCGGTCTGGACGTACGTGCTGAACGACTACGAGGGCGGGCTGCCCGCGGCCCGCTACCTGGGCCTGATCGCGGACGCGGCGGAGAGCGCCGGCGCCCCCGACGACTACGTGCTGGACCTACGCCGCCGGCCCTGCTGACCGCCGGGGCGGTCCCGCCCCCGCCCCCTGGGAACCCCGCCGCCCCTCGCCGTCGCTCGCCGCCCCTCGCCGACGGCCCGCGGCTCCCGCCGGGAGCGGTGGTGGGTTCCGCCGGGAACCCTTGCCCCCGCGGGGACGAATGCCGTTCTTCCACGCAATCCGGGTAACGATCCGGCATGGCCCGGCCATGATGTCTACGCGCGTAGGCAGATTTGACCTATCCTCGACCGTGTGAACGCATCTCCTCAGACGGTCGCCCCCGCCGACCCCTACGCCGCTGCCCGGGCCGCCGCCGACCGGCTGCGCGAACTCACCGGCGCCGAGCGCCACGACGTCGCCCTGGTGATGGGCTCCGGCTGGGTGCCGGCCGCCGACGCCCTGGGCGAGACACTCGCGGAGTTCCCGGTCACCGCCCTGCCCGGGTTCCCCGCCCCCTCGGTGGCCGGCCACGCCGGCACCATCCGCTCGGTGCGGATCCCCGGCGGCGAGCGCCGGGCCCTGGTCTTCCTCGGCCGCAACCACTACTACGAGGGCCACGGCGTGGCCACCGTGGTGCACGGCGTGCGCACCGCCGCCGCGGCCGGCTGCCGCACGGTCGTGCTCACCAACGGCTGCGGCGGCCTGCGCGACGGCTGGGTCCCCGGGCAGCCGGTGCTGATCAGCGACCACATCAACCTGACCGCGGACTCCCCGATCGTCGGCGCCAACTTCGTCGACCTCACCGACCTGTACTCCAAGCGCCTGCGCGCCCTGTGCCGCGAGATCGACCCGTCCCTCGACGAGGCCGTGTACGTGCAGTTCCGCGGCCCGCACTACGAGACCCCGGCCGAGGTCAACATGGCCCGGGTGATCGGCGGCGAGCTGGTCGGCATGTCCACCACGCTGGAGGCCATCGCCGCCCGCGAGGCCGGCGCCGAGGTGCTCGGCATCTCGCTGGTCACCAACCTGGCCGCGGGCATCACCGGCGAACCGCTCAACCACGCCGAGGTGCTGGAGGCCGGCAAGGCGTCCGCCGAGCGGATGGGCGCCCTGCTGGCGAAGGTCCTGGAGCGGATCTGACACCCCGGCGGGGGCCGGACTCCCCCGCCCCGGCGCCCGGCTGACGGAGAATCGGGAGCCGTGACGAGGACGAGCGCGGAGCGGCCGGGAGCCGGACGGGCCAGGGCCAGCCGGACGGGCAGGACGGGCCAGGGCCAGGGCCGGACAAGGCCAGGGCCGGACAAGGCCAGGGCCGGACCGGCGGGACCGGGCCACCGGGCCACCGGGCCGCCGGGACCGCCGGGTCGCTCCGGGGCCGGAGTGCCGAGCGGGTGCGCGGCGTCCGCCGGGGGCGGCGCCGCGGGCCCGGACCGGGAGTCCGGCGAGCGGAGCCACGGGGCGCGGGGCCACCGGGCGCGGGCTCGGGAGACCGGGCCCACCGGACGGTGTCCGGGCCGTCCGCCGGGAGCTGCAGGTGGGCGGTTCCGCGCCCCCGCTCGCGGCCCCGGTCCGCCCCGGGTTCCGTCCGGCTCCCGCCGCCCGTCCGCTCCGGGTCCGCCACCCGGCCCGCACCGCCCGGCCGCACCCCGCACGTCTCGTCCTCACACCTCTCTCACCCCTCGTCCTCACACCCCAGGGAGCGGGCCACATGTCGCAGGCACCCACCAACGACCTCCTCGACCGGGCCCGCGCCTGGCTGGCCGAGGACCCCGACCCGGAGACCCGCGCCGAGCTGACCGCGCTGCTGGCCGCCGCCGAGGGGCCGGAGGCCGAGGCCGAGGAGCGGATCGCCTGGTCCCGGCTGGCCGAACGCTTCGCCGGGCGGCTGCAGTTCGGCACCGCCGGGCTGCGCGGCGAGCTGGGCGCCGGGCCGATGCGGATGAACCGGGCCGTGGTGATCCGGGCAGCCGCCGGCCTGGCCGGGTACGTCCGCAAGCACCCCGAGCTGGGCGACCTGGTGGTGATCGGCTACGACGCCCGCCACAAGTCGTACGACTTCGCGCTGGACACCGCCGCCGTGGTGGTGGGCGCCGGGCTGCGCGCCGCGCTGCTGCCCCGCGCGCTGCCGACGCCCGTCCTGGCGTTCGCGATCCGGCACCTGGGCGCGGCGGCCGGCGTGGTGGTCACCGCCAGCCACAACCCGCCGCAGGACAACGGCTACAAGGTGTACCTGGGCGACGGTTCGCAGATCGTCCCGCCCGCGGACGCGGACATCGCCGCCGAGATCGACGCGCTGGGCGCGCTCGCCGACGTCCCGCGCGCGGAGGGCGGCTGGGAGGTGCTCGGCGAGGACGTGCTCGACGCCTACCTCGCCCGCGCCGCCTCCGTCCTCGACCCCACCGGCCCGCGCGAACTCACCACCGTCTACACCCCGTTGCACGGCGTGGGCCGCGACGTGCTGCTGGCCGCGTTCGCCGCCGCCGGGTTCCCCGCGCCCACCGTGGTCGCCGAACAGGCCGAGCCGGACCCTGACTTCCCCACCGTCGCGTTCCCCAACCCGGAGGAACCCGGCGCGATGGACCTCGCCTTCGCCACCGCCCGCGCGGCCCGCCCCGACCTGGTGATCGCCAACGACCCGGACGCCGACCGCTGCGCCGTCGCCGTTCCCACCCCGGACGGCGACTGGCGGATGCTGCGCGGCGACGAGGTCGGCGCGCTGCTCGGCGCGGCCGTCGCCGCCAAGGGCGCCACCGGCACGTTCGCCACCACCATCGTCTCCTCCACCCTGCTCGGCAAGATCGCTGCCGCCGCCGGGCTCGGCTACACCGAGACCCTCACCGGCTTCAAGTGGATCGCCCGCGCCGAGGGCATCCGCTACGGCTACGAGGAGGCGCTCGGCTACTGCGTCGACCCCGACGGCGTGCGCGACAAGGACGGCATCACCGCCGCCCTCCAGATCGCCGAACTCGCCGCCGGGCTGAAGCGCGACAGCCGCACCCTCACCGACCTCCTCGACGAACTCGCCCTCGCGCACGGCCTGCACGCCACCGACCAGCTCTCCGTCCGGGTCGACGACCTCTCCGTCATCTCGGACGCGATGGCCACCCTCCGCGACAAGCCCCCGGTCGAACTGGCCGGCCTCAACGTCACCCGCGCCGACGACCTCACCACCGGCACCCCCGACCTCCCCCCGACCGACGGCCTGCGCTACCTCCTCACCGGCCCGTCCGTCACCTCCGCCCGGGTCGTCGTCCGCCCCTCCGGCACCGAGCCCAAGCTCAAGTGCTACCTGGAAGCCGTCCTCCCGGTCCCCACCCCCGCCGACCTCCCGGCCGCCCGCCTCCGCGCCCAGGCCCTGCTGGACGCCCTCAAGCAGGACTTCGCGGCGGCCGCGGAGCTTCCCTGAATTTCACCGCAAAATATTTCCAGAAAAATCACCCGAGACATCCGGTCAGATATATCGACCAGAAAAGCGAAACCTTAAAAATGGCGTTTCAAAATGACCCCGATGCCCACCGAAAGCCAAGGAAGCTACTCCGCAAAAATTCCAATTGGAGTTGAACCGGGCATCCGAAAACCCGCTAGATCAAGGCCACCCCAAACCTTGAGGGTAATGAACATTTTTTACCCAGCCGAGCATGGGATCGATATTTCGCTAGCAATCACTAGGATCTCCTTTATCGCCGCAATAGAAATGACGGGATACTGCTGGCGAGACCTTCCCGGTAGACTCGAAATCTCAATCACTCCGGACTGCACCAACTTGATCCCTGAGCAGCAGGCTCGAACTGGCCGCTGAGCCCTTTTGCCCGCATTGATAACCGCCGTACAGAAAATCAACCTCCACCTGACCCTGTGCTCCGACCAAGGAAAAATCAAGGCCAGACCGAAGGCCGTAAGAATGAGCCTGCCATACGAGGGCGTCCGTCCGGACGGGTCGGCAAGGGCCGTTGCAGCACTAGGATTCGTCTTCAAAGGTGATCAAGTGATCAGATCATCTCGGGTGTGATACGTCATCATGAGTTGTCCGATGCGGAATGGACTGTGCTCTCACGGTTCCTGCCGAGTTCGGGGACCGCAGGTCGACCGCGCAGTGACGACCGAGTGGTGCTGAACGGGATCGCGTGGAAGCTGCGGACCGGCTCGGCCTGGCGTGACGTGCCCGAGCGCTACGGTTCCTGGCAAACCCTGTACACCCGTTTCCGCAGGTGGGCCTTGGATGGGACGTTCACCTGCATGCTTCGGCAGGTCCAGGCGGAGAAGGATGCGGCCGGGGAGATCGATTGGCCGGTGTCGGTCGACTCCACGATCGTCCGGGCTCACCAGCACGCCGCTGGCGGCGGAAAAAGGGGGACCGGGGCGGGGACGAAACTGCGGATCACGCCCTCGGCCGATCCCGCGGAGGACTGAGCACCAGGATCCATCTGGCCTGCGACGGACGGGGCCGCCCGCTGGGATTCGTGCTGACCAGAGGTAAGCAGTGAGCCTTTTCAAGGCGGCCACCGATCGGGTGACGGCCGGATGCTCGGGATGAGAGCAGAACGAACGAGGCTCCCGGGCGGTTGAGCGAGATGTCTCACGTCTCAAACAACCAGCCAGAAAGCCTCGTTGGTCACCTATCCTGCCGCACTGGACCTGCCACACGCGCTCGTCGAGTGGGTCACCATGCTCATCGTCACCCGCGAGGGTGACCGAGGGTGCAAGCTCCGGCCGTCCCAGCGAGCGCTGGTCGCGCTGGTGTACCCGCGCAAGCACGATACCCCCGCCCAGATCGCCGCCGGCTTCCAGATCAGCGTCGGCACCGCCCACGCCTACGTCCACCAGGTCACCGCCCTACTCGCCCGCAAGGCACCCGGCCTGACCCGGGCCCTGCGCGACGCCGATGCGGAATACGTCCTGATCGACGGAACCCACGCCGAGCGCGACCGCGTCGGCGACGGCCGCGCCGACTACTCGGGCAAGCACCGCCGCCACGGCGTCAACCACCAGGTCATCACCGGTCCGACAGGCAAGCCCGTGTGAATCTCCCGCGCCCTGCCGGGCCGCGCCCACGACGTGACCGCCGCCCGCACCCACCGAATCGTCAAGACCTGTATTCGGCTACGCATCCCGGCCCTGGCCGACATGGCCTACACCGGCGCGGGCGGCACCTTCGCCGTGCTGACCAGACGCCCTGCCCACAAGGAGTTGACCATCGGACAGCGGTCGCTGAACCGGGCCCACGCCCGGCTGCGTCGCCCCGTCGAACGCGGCGTCGCCACCGTCAAGCGCTGGCGGATCTCCCGACATGCCCGCTGCAGCCCAAACTGGCTGACGTCAGCAGCCAAGGCAGTCCTCACCCTTGAGTTTCACCGCTGAAGAGGCTCAGTGACTGCACCTGCTTCGAACAGGTCCTGGAGTCGATCCGCGTCCCGCGAATCGGGCCCGGGCGTCCACGTACCCGGCCCGACCACGTGATCGCCGACAAGGGCTACAGTTCCTGCAAGATCCGCGCTTACCTGCGCAGACGCGGCATCCGCCACACCATCCCCGAACGCGCTGACCAGGTCCTGGGCCGGTTGAACCGGGGCCGGCGCGGCGGACGCCCGCCCGTGTTCGACCGGGCAATCTACCGCCTGCGCAACATCGTCGAAAGCAGTGGCACGGCCTGGCCACCCGCTACGACAAGACCCGCCAGTCCTACCAAGCCACCGCCGCCATCGCCTCAATCCTGCTCTGGATCTGACCTTTGAAGACGACTCCTACTGAACTTGATTGGGTGATGTCGGAGCCGTTTGCCTGACATCGGTGGGCGGGCTCCGGTAGTCCTGCCTTTGTGAGGTACGCGCAGGGCGGCGGGTTGACCGACGCCGAGAGGGCCGCGCGGGAGCGGATCCGACTGCAGGCCGTGGAACGCTTCGAGGGCGGGGAGAAGAACCGGGAGATCGCTGCCGCGCTGCGGGTGAGCGAGCGGTCGGTGGAGCGGTGGCGCCGGGCCTGGCGCGAGCGCGGAGAGGCCGGTGTCCAGTCGAAGGGATCACCGGGCCGCCCGAGGCTCGGTCCGGCCCAGATCGCCAGGCTGGAAAGGGAGTTGGAGCGTGGACCGCTCGCCCACGGCTGGGCGGACCAGCGGTGGACACTCGCGCGGATCAAGACGCTGATCGGCCGGCTGTTCCACGTCTCGTACACCGTCGAGGGCACCTGGCAGCTACTCAAGCGGCACGGCTGGTCCTGGCAGCAGCCTGCCCGCCGGGCGATCGAGCGCGACGACGCGGCGGTCGAGGTCTGGAAGAAAGAGACCTGGCCGCAGGTAAGAGCATCGCAGCGGAGCTCGGAGCCTGGCTGGTCTTCGAGGACGAAGCCGGGCAGTCGATGACGCCGCCGCGTGCCAGGACCTGGGGCCGGATCGGGCAGACGCCCGTGGTGCGGGTGCGAGGCCGGGGCTCGGGCCGGGTGTCGATGGCCGGCATGACCTGCTACAAGCCGGGCGAGCGGTCCCGGCTGATCTACGCGATCCGCGAGTACCGGGGCCGCAAGGACGAGCCGAAGGGCTTCGGCCGGCGCGACTTCCGCGACCTGATCGTCCGCGCCCGCACCCAGCTCGGCGGCCCGATCGTCCTCGTGTGGGACAACGTCCGCCTCCACCTGACCAAGCCGCTGCGGGAGTTCATCGAGGCGAACTCCTCATGGCTCACCGTGTTCCAGCTGCCCACCTACGCGCCGGACCTGAACCCGCAGGAGGGCATCTGGTCGCTGGTCAAGCGCGACATCGGCAACCTCGCCGCCGCCGACCTCAGCCAGATCACCCGGGCCCTGAAACACCGACTCAAGCAGATCCAGTACCGCCCGGACCTGGTCGACGGCTGCCTCACCGGCACCGGCCCCATCCGGGACGGCTGACCGACTTCACGCATTCAAGTTCAGTAGCCCGCCGATGGGTCAGCCAGTTCTAGCGACGGACATCACGTGCTGGCAGCGGCCGGATGCATACACCTCGCCGCAGCGGTTCCTTTGCCACACCTGTGAGTTCGTAACACGATCTTGCAGCTTTTCTGCACCGCCCCCGCTTTCGCGCACTTGGCCGACCGAGATACTTGGGGGATGGGCAGCTGTCAGGGACCAACGACGTTGGAGTGGCAAGCAATGGGGCGACGTGCCCGGGCAAGTTGGACGGGTGGGTGTCGGTCCGTATTGCCAACGGCAACTGGGCCTGTGACGTGGTGCTTGACCCCGAGCGACTGTCAGATGATCACCGCGAGGTCTTCGGCCTCCTGATGGATCTCGATCCGGTCTTCACACTACGCTTCCATGAGGGCAACGGGATCCTGGTCAATGCTGCGAGAGCCGAAGACGGCGAGTGTTTGGCGTTCACGGTCTACGGGTCAGCCAAGCTCAGGCTCGCCCGCCTGCTCGCAGCCGACCTCCGCAGCCCCCCAGAAGAAGTCCTCGCCCACGCCGCACAAATTGAAGATCAGTTATGGAAATACTCTGTCCATCTCTGCATAAAACGAGTCAGCTGACAGTCCCAAACCGGCAATCTCATACGCGCAGTCCGAGCGAAGGAACTTACGCTTTTCTTGTCAAATGCGACGTCGACGGCACTCCTTCAGCCAGCGCTCCACCTCCATTCGAGTTTCCTCATCCAAACTCGACGAACGAAGCATCCGCTCTCCGTGCCACAGAAGAGTTTTGGCGCCGCACGCTTTCGGCACTACACTAAATTCAATAAAACCCTGCCCTACGTCACATCTAAGAATTGCCTGCCCATCCAAAGAAGTCATGACAAACGCAGGTCGGCATGGGCCGTTACCGAGCACGAGAGACGCCGCCCCTCTTCCAATGATATCCCATTCACGCCCCAGGCGAACCCGCACCCATCGCCACCGTAGAATTTCGTTGGAAACAAACTTGACTGCCACCATGAAGACAGGGTCATTTTCGACGAACACTGCTCCGGAAACCCCAAGTCGATACCATGCTGAATTTGCATCTTTCAGAAAATTTGCACCGCTCATAGGGATCGCGTCACCAAAAGCCCCATCCTCATCCGAGCAACTGTTCGCAAATGTCGCCAGAAAAGGAGGGATCCTCGGCTCACTGCGATCATCTACCTCAAGGAGAAGGAGGCCGGCATCAGCCAGGAGGGAGCGCAGTTCCATCTCTTCCATAAGTAGCCCTCTTTCATCTAACGCTCAGGCCCGGGGGCAGACCCCCGGGCCTGAGCAGTTGTTTCGTTCAGGAAAGCTTTATCCCTACGGCCTCTTGGCCCACGGATAGGGAATCACCTGATTGTAGTTGTGACTTCCGTCAGGACGAAGGCCCAAGTAGGCCATATTTCCCTGGTCATCCACCAGGACGCGGATCTGGCTCAGCGGATCACCATTATCGTAGATCTTGGCTCCAGCCCACCTTCTGGCAGTCCGGGAGGCCGTCTGAGGCCCCCTTCTTTGCTCACCCAAGGCCTCAAAGAAGTCAGGCTGCCTCCTGGTGCTGCCCGGCCGCCGTGTCATGCGCTGCGGATAATTCGGGTTATCGAGAAGCTCAGTCACCAGGTCATGGACCTCCTTCGGAGTATTGTAGTACGCCTTGTTCGCATCTGATCTTTCTTTCACTTCCCTCGGGGAATAGTCATTGTCCGGAGTCCAGTTTTCTCCCGTCTCCTCCGAGCCACAGTTATGGACCAGAATGGGTTCCGAGCCTGCGAGTACATAGTACGTGTGCAGATTTGAAACTGTGAGATTATGGGCCGTCGTTGCAGGAGTGCCGTAGGTCCGGATGGCAGTGACAACTACGAGCGCTCCATCGGCGCTCCGGAGCCGGTGGCCAACCACTACATTGAGGGCATCCACCCACTTCTGTGAGGTCTCGTCCCAGTAAGGGTGGTGCGCCGTAGAAGTGATAACCGAATTCCCATCATCGGCGTTGCCGCCGAGGGTGATCTGGGTGAATTCGACATCGTTGTGGCCGGTGATCGTATTAGCCACGGGCTCAGCCCGGGTCTGGCCCGTCTGAGGATCGGTGGCCAAAACCATGTCGCCCGGTTCCACCTGATCGATCGGCTTGGCACGTCCATCCGCAAGCTGGACCAAGGTACCAGCAGGGAAACTGTTACAGGTTTCTCCTTCTGCAGCCGAACTACTTGGCTCATCTGCCTTGGCCGCGTCGGATTCAGCCTTCTTGGCGGCTTGCTGCTCGGCTTCGGCAACCTCCTTCTCGGTCTTGCGGGCGACGCTGAACGCTTCCTGGGCCTCCTTGGCAACGCGTTCGGCGCTGCGGATGGCGCTGTACGCCTTCTCGCCCTCGCGCCAGAGCTTGAACGCCTTGATGCCGATCTTGACGGCCTTGAAGACCTTGGTCCACGGAACGAAGTTCAGGGCGGTGTTGATGCAGCCCATCACGTCGCCCTTGGTGAAGCAGTCGCGGGCGTCGTTGAAGCCGATCAGGTCGCCGACCACGTCGACGATCTTGCTGATCAGCTCCTCGCGGGCCTGCTTGGCCTTGGCGAGTGCCTCGTCCGCGGCCTGCTTCTGGCGCAGGGCCTCGTTGCTGGCGTCGTGTGCGGCCTTGCCGGCCGGGGTGGTGGAGCTGCTGGTGCTGGCTCCGTTTCCGTCGTCGCCGCTGGGGGCGACGTAGATGTACGGGGTGCCGTGGCAGTAGCCGTCGTCCATGACCCGGCAGGTGCCGTTCGGGTCGGAGCCGTCGACGGGGTTGTTGTTGGCGTACGCGTAGCCGTTCCACGACTGCGGGTCGGAGTTGTCGAAGATCGGGTCGACGGACAGGAAGCGTGCGGTCTTCGGGTCGTACTGGCGGGCGCCGAGGTTGGTGAATCCGGTGCCTTCGATGGTGCCGCCGACGAAGCCCTTGTCACCGGCCCAGGATCCGGCCGCGGGCTGGGCGCCGCGGGCGTTGCCGAAGGGGTCGGTGGGGCGGCGGGCGACGTTCAGGTTGGCGGCGTCCATCTGGACACCGGCGGTGCCGTGCGGGTCGGACGCCTGGTAGTAGAGCGCCGTGGCGCCCGCGTCGTCGGCGGTGCGGGTGATGGTCAGGCCGCCGGGTGCCCCGTAATAGCGGGTGGCGGTGGTCTTGCCGGTGGCGGTGTCGAGGGTGAGCTCGTCCGTGCCCAGGTTGATGGTGGTCTTGCTGCCCGCTCGGCGGATCAGCTGGTTGCCGCTCGCGTCGTAGACGTAGCTGGTGTCATTGGAGGGCGCTGCGGTGTCGTGGACCTTGGCGAGCTTGCCCTGGTTGTTCCAGGTGAGCGTCTTGGTACCGGAGGTGTCCGTGAGGGACGTGGTGTTGCCGCTGGCGTCGTAGGTGGACGTGGTGACCTTGCTGGTTCCGTTCGCACTGGTCGTGGACGTGAGCAGCGCGTGCGGCCCGCCGGTGCCGCCGCCCGTGGCCGGGTCGGTGGTGGGGGTGTTGGGGCCGGTGGCGAAGGTCTGGGTGGTCTGCTTGTCGTTGACCACCGCGCCGGTGGTGTCGTGCTGGACCAGCTTGGTGCGGTTGCCGGTCAGGTCGTAGGAGTAGGACTGCCAGTACGGGGCCGGGCCGCCGACCCGGGCGGACGCGGTGAGCGCCGTCGGCTCGGTGGCGTCGGTGCAGCCGCCGATGCCCTGCGCCGAGGGCGCGGGGGCGGTGGTGGTGGTGCCCTTGTCGGTCCAGGCCGAGCTGAGACGGCCGAGGTAGTCGTAGGTGAAGCACTGCAGGTCGGTGGTGGCACCGTCCTGCACGGTCTTCGCCGACGTCATCGAACCGGACTTGCTGTAGGTGTAGTTGGTGAGGTCGACGTGGGTGGTGTCCGCGGTCTGCTTGTCCAGGGTGGACTGCACGACGCGGCCGGTGGCCGGGTCGTAGACCTGGGTGGAAACGACCTGGAGACCGGCCTCGCCCACCGTGGTGCGGGTGGGACGGGCAAACGCGTCGTACTTCATGTCCTGGACGTAGTAGTCCAGGCCGCTGGAGGTCCGGAAGTTGCCGTCGACGTCGTAGGAGTTGCCGACGGTCTCGGCCGCCAGGCCGCCCACCGCGGGCAGCTTGGCGTTCTTGGCCAGTCCGAGGACCGGCGTGTAGGTGGTCGACCAGGTGTAGGTGCCGGCCAGCTTCGCCTCGCCGGTGACGGACGGGACCGTGATCGACGTTCCGGTGGGCCGGTAGTTGAGGTCGTAGCCGGTGACCGTGTTGACGTAGGCGACCCTGCCGGAGCCGTTGGGGGTGTCGGCGTAGGTGGTCGTGCTGGTGGGCTTGCCCAGGACCAGCGAGTCGTAGGTCGACTCGGTGAGCTTCTTGCTCGCGTCGGTGGTGCTGGTCCCGTCGTACGAGGCGGTCTGCCGACCGAGCAGATCGTAAGTCATGCTGGTGGACTTGCCGCGCGCGTCGGTGGTGGTGACGGCGTCTCCGGCCTTGTTGTAGACCGTGGCCGACGTACCGGCGTCCGGGTCGGTCGAGCTGGTCTGCTGGCCGAGCAGGTCGTAGGTGTACGTCCACCGGTGGGCCGGGGAGTTGCTGTCCTGGATCCAGGTCGGCTTGCCCGCGACGTCGTACCCGTAGGTGGTCGCGTCGTAGGCCCCGGTCGGGGTGCCGGACTTGTACTGCCGCACCTCGACGGTGGCACCGGTGGAGTCGGTGATCGTCGTGCTGGCGTAGCCGCCGGGCGGCGGGGTGGTGTCGGTGCGCTCGGCGCCCGGGTGGGCCACCGTGGTGCGCCACTGCTCCTGCCCGTAGGACATGAACTTGGCGGCGGTGACCTGGCCGAGGCCGTCGTACTCGTTCCAGGTCTGCTGCGGGACCTCGGAGTCCTGCGGCAGGTACACCGTCGCGATCGGGCCCGAGTCCTTGTTGTAGTAGGACGGGGTGGACTTGATCTGCCAGCCGTGCGAGTCGTAGAACGCCTCGGAGATCAGGCGGCCGACCTGGCCCTGAGCCGGGATGGACTGGGACTGGCGGACGCGCCCGAGGCCGTCGTAGATCTGCAGGCTCTTGGCGTAGGTGCGGTCCTCGCGGATGCTCTCGCTGGTGACGACCGACGGGGAGGCCGAGCCGTTCAGCTCGTACGTGAACTTCCGGTTCGGGGTGGTCTTGGTGCTGTCGGGATCGTTCGGGTCGCGGCCCGGCAGCCACACCGCGGTGAGGCGGCCCAGCGCGTCGTAGGTCTCCTGGGTGACCCGGCCGTTCTCGTCGGTCGCCCTGGTGGGCAGGCCGCGGGCCGGGTCGATGACGGTGGTGGACTTCCAGCCGAGCGGGTTGGTGACCTCGACCTTGGCGGGCAGTTCACCGGTGGCGGGGGTGTACGCCGTGGCGGTGGTCGCGCCGTTCGGGTGGGTGGTGTCGGTGCGGTTGGGGTCGGTCGTGGAGACCTGGCGGCCGTAGGCGTCGTACTGCGCCTTGGACATCACCTTGTAGTTCGGGGTGTTGTTGGCCCCGTACGACTCCAGGACCCGGTTCTCGGTCTGGTCGGCCATGTCGCCGATGGTGCCGAGCGCCTGGCCGTCGTAGAGGGTCAGGGCGTCCGAGATGGTGTTCGCCTGGGTGGGCGTCTGGCCGCAGGGGCCGGCCAGGGTGAGCACCCGGGAGGGGAACTCGACCAGTGCCGGGTTGCTGCCGGAGGCGTACGTGACGGCGGTGCACTGGCGCTGCGAGCCGTTGGTCGAGAGGTCGCCGAGGACGTCCGTGGTCAGGACGCGTCCGGCGTGGTCCTCGTCGTAGCTGGCGGTGCGCTCGGTAATGCGCCACTGGTCGTTGGAGAGCAGCGAACGGGTCTTCACGTCGGCCGTGTTGACGTACCGGGCCGTCACCTTGGGCAGGTTGCCGGTCTGGGTGTGGGTCGCGGTGATCTTGGAGAGCCACGGGGTGGTGAGCTCGCCGCCGACGACCTTGGCGCCCGCGGCGTCCGACTCGTAGTTCTGGGTCTCCCGGACGAATCCGGCCAGCTCCTCGGCATCGGTGATCGTGCCGCCCCAGCTGTCGGCGACCTGTCCGCCCATGCCGCGCAGGTAGGTGCTGACCGACTTGGTGCGCGGGCCGTCCGATCCGGAGCCCGAGGTGGTGGTGACGGTCTGGTAGCCGCGGAAGTTGTCGTAGGTGCGGGTGTCGTCGTCCGCGAACTCGGAGTCGTTGCGGTGCCAGGCCGCGCCGCCGCCGTAGGAGTACTGGGTCTCCTTGGCCACGGTGGAGCTGGTGACCAGCGAGGACTCGGTGATCGAGGAGACCAGGTACTTGTGGAACCAGTCGTCGACCGGCTTGGTGCCGGCCGCCGAGCCCGGCGGCACCCACTTCACCGGCATGCACGCCATGGTGTTCCCGGCCTCGGAGGCCGGCATGGTGCCGTTGAGCCGCGAGCACTCGACCGGCTTGTAGGTGACGGTGATCCGGCCGCCGGTCTCGGTGGTGATCTCCTTCATCCGGGGGCGGTTGAACTGCGAGACCGCCGGGACCAGGCCGTCGACCCGGTTGGCCATCTGCATGGCCGCGAAGGACACGGCCGGCAGCGTGACGTCCGCCTGGCCGTTCTTGCCGGTGCGCTGGATCGAGTTCAGCCACAGGGTCGGCGAGGTGCCGTCACCGGGGTCGGAGAAGACCTGGTTGAGCGCCCAGGAGTCGACCACCCGGGCCGAGCCGCCGGTGTAGACGGTGGTCTCGACCTTGGTCAGCCGCTTCGAGGTCCAGAACGTCGGACCGTAGGTGGTGCAGGTGCCGGAGGCGGTGCAGGCCTGGTCGAGCGGGGTGTCGGGCCAGGAGGACTGGTTGGCCACCACGCGCTGGGCGTCGCTGCAGGTGATCGAGCCGGAGGCGAAGCAGCGCTCCGCGGTGGTGAAGTCGATCTTCGCCGCGGGGTTCCCGGCGCCCTTCGAGGCGATCTGGTCGGCCAGCCGCAGGCCGTACTGGATCGAGGAGACGTTGGAGTACCGGTCGTACGCGGTGCGGGTGCCGGTGCCGTTGTTCTGGCCGCCGCCGCGCGCGTAGTAGTTGGACTCCTTGGCGTACTGGTACTTGATCAGGTTGCCGTGCAGGTCGACGATGTAGTCGAGGTTCCACTGCCAGCCCATCTGGCACCAGGAGGCCAGGCCGGTCGAGGAGTTGTAGCACGGGTCGCCCGCGTGCGGGTGGTAGACCGGCACGGTGTTGACCGAGTTGCTGGCCGGGTCCGTGCCGTCGCCGCCGGGCAGGTGGTTGGCGCCGAAGTAGTACTGGGTGCCGTCCGTGGTGGTGACCTTGAAGCCCTCGCCGTTCCAGGCCCCGTTGTTCAGGCCGGTCAGCGGGGTGATCAGGGTGCCGTCGTCGCCCTGCAGGCGCAGCACGCCGGTGGTGTCGTCCTTGACCACCGTGCCGGAGTGGCCGGCCAGGTTGAGCTGGAGCGCCTGCCCGGCCCAGCACTCGTCGCCCGACATGTCGATGCCGGACTTGATGCACGCCTTGTACGAGCGGGAGATCGAGCCGGCCGAGTAGTCCCAGCCGTCACCGAGCCAGCCCGACTGCGAGTTGGTGGCCGCGGTGCGGCCGTCCACCGCCGAGGAGTCGTAGCCCAGCACCACGCTGGGGGCGGCCCCGCCGACCGCGGTCGGCATGTCGAAGGTGTACGAGTAGGTGAAGTTGCCGGAGCCGGAACCGGCGCTCCAGGCCGCGGACGGCGCGATCGGCGTCGCCGCGAAGGAGCCCGAGGAGCCGGACGAACTCGCCTGCGCGGACAGCACCATCGCGCCCGAGGACGCGGTGGCGGTCTGCTCGACGAACCCGGCCTGCACGACGCCACCGGTGGAGCCGCCGCCGAGCGACGCGCCGGTGGTGCCCGCGGCGGGCGCCTCGGGCAGTTGCACGTCGGCGGTCAGCAGACCGGACAGCGGGTCCAGGGTGGACGGAACCGGTGTGCTGGTGCGGCACTCCGGCTTGTCCGGCGTGGTGAGCGCGCACTCGGGCAGCAGCACCAGCCGGGCCCGGTCGGACCACATCGCGTTGCCGGTCAGCGCCTTGACGTCCAGCGACACCTGGAACTTGTGGCCGCCCTTGGCGGCGCCGCCGGCCCCTTCGAGCCGGACCACCGGGCCGGTCGAACCGGCCGCCTCGGCCTTGCCCTGGTCCAGCAGGTCGACCTTGACCGAGGGCGTGCCCGCGGCCTTGTCCCGGGCGGTGCCGAGGTCGGTCAGGAAGACCGGCAGGTCTCCGGCCCTGACCTTGGCCTTGCCGCCGGCCGCCGGAGCGGCCCCGCCGCTCAGCCGGCGGGCCGCCTCCTGGTCCGCCGACACGTCGGCGACCTGGACCGTCGCGCTGCCGGCCTTCGCCGGGGCGACGGCGGAGCGCTTCCACTCCCGCGGCACGCCGCCGGTGGCGGGCGCCCCGGTGAAGCTGTCGGAGCGCCCGGACACCGATTTCGCGTCCTGCAGCGGCGTGGTCGGCGGGACCCACACCTTCGGCGCCTTCTCGGCGAATGCCGGCGGCGCGCCGAGCAGTGACCCGGTCACCGCCATGAGCGTCAGCATCCCCAACGCCCGGGACCGGCCTCTCAGCCGGTACCGGCGTGGGGTGCGTTCACGCTGTACCCCCATCTGGTTCTCCCCAACTCGGTTGAAACCATGCGCAAAAGACGCCCCGTCAGGAGACAGGGCGCCCTGGAGCATGCGCAGTGGTCAACACGGAAATCTAGGGACGGGTGACCGGTCGGCACCAGTGCGCGACGACCGAATTCATCATCCCGTTATAAAGTTCGCCGTCGAATCGGACTGCTTTCGGAGATGCCGGAACGGGAATTGGGAAAGTGCACCTGAGGCCGCCCCGGTGGAATTGGCCCGGTGATTTCCGGGTCGATTTCCGAGGCGGTGAAACCGGTCGGGGGAGCCGGTGGCGCCCCCGACCGGGCCGGTCGGGCGGTGGGTCAGACGGCCACCGCCCCCAGGCTCCAGCGCTGCGGGTAGGTCCGGTTGCAGTCCCAGATCTGCAGCTGTGTCCCGTTGTCGATGGTGCCGTTCGGGATGTCCAGGCAGCGGCCGGACATCGGGTTGTAGAGCGAGCCGTCCGCGCGGTAGAGCCACTGCTGGGCGGGGTTGCCGTCGCAGGTCCACAGCTGGATCTTGGTGCCGTTGCCGGTGGCCGCGCCGGTGACGTCGAGGCAGCGGCTGAGCACCTTGACGGTGCCGTTCGGCTGCGAGGTGGCCTGCTGGGCGGTGCTGGGGTTGCACTCCCAGAGCTGGATCGCGGTGCCGTTGGCGTCCACGCCGCCGTTGGCGTCCAGGCACCTGTTGCTGCCGACACCGGCCGGCAGGTCGGCCATGATCCGGTTGGCGGTGATGCTGGGGTCGGTCGGGACGTCCAGCACCTCGACGTCGCTGACGTTGCCGTTGAACGCGGTAGCGAGCGCGCCGGCGTCCTGATAGCCGCCGATCACCAGCGGGGCGCTGTAGCCGAACTTGCCGGCGTGGTAGCTGCTGCCCGCGAGCACCCCGTTGATGTACAGCGACATGCCGCCGGTGGTGGCGTTGTAGCTGGCGGTCAGCCGGTCCCAGCGGTCCGCCTGGTAGGCGGCGGCGCTGGTGCTGGCGTCCGACGTCTGGTGGTAGTTCCAGTTGGCGTTGTCGGTGGTGGCCATGCCGAAGTGCCAGGTGCCGTCCTTGTCCGGCCAGAGGATGAAGCCGCTGGAGGTGGTGCCCTTGGTGGACAGGACCGGGCCGCCCACGCCGGCGGGCTTGGCCCAGACGCTGACGGTGAAGGACTTCGAGGTGTCGACCTTGACCTGCTGGGTCTGGCCGGCCCCATAGGAGATCATCGAGTTGGCACCGGCCGAGCCGCCGCCGAAGTGCGCGACGGTGGTGCTCTTGCCGTTCACCGTGTCGGTCGGGAAGGTGACCCCGCTGCCGGCCGTCATCGGGTTGTTGCCGTACACGTCGGTGACGGCGGGGTTGTCGAGCCTGATCCGGTTGACGACCTTGCGGGTGTCGCCCTGGTCGCCCGGGGTGGCGGCGAAGCCGGTGACCACGGTGGAACCGGCGGCGGCGGTGCCGGGCCACACCTTGAGGTGGTTGACGGCGTCGAGGGCCCAGAGGTCGGGCAGGCCGTCCTTGGTGGCGTCGCCGCTGGAGCCGATCTTCGGGTAGGCGGCGACGGTGAACTTCTGGGTGCCGACCGTCCGGGCCTTGGTGGTCGGGTCGACCAGGTTGCCGAGGTCCAGGTACCCGCCGGCGTTGAGCGTGATGTCGTAGGCCCGGATGGTGCCGTCGGTCTTGTCCCGGGTCCACAGGGTGGGCTGGGCGGTGCCGGAGGCCTTACCGGGGTTGATCAGCTCGTAGTTGTTCCAGTTGGCGGAGGAGACCTTGATCGCGGCCGCGCCGAGCTGGTTGGTGGGGTCGGTGCGGTAGAGCCACAGGCTGCCGCCCTCGACCGTGAGGACCGAGGTCTGCTTGGAGGTGGTCAGGGCGTCGTCGGCGTTGACCTTGGCGTTCGGCGAGCCGAGCGCCGCCACCTGGGTCAGGCCGCTCCAGTTGGTGTTCCAGCCGGCGGGCGCCTGGCTGAGCGCGTTGCCGGCGGTGTCGAGCCAGGTGGTCGGCTTGTCCAGCACCACGGGTGCCTGGAAAGTGCCGTCGCCGTTGTTCTGGTACAGGTACAGGTTGGAGGCCAGGGACGTGCCGCCGGTGGCCGCGTTGGTCCACACGATGGCGTCGTCGACGGCGTAGGGGGAGGACCGCAGCGCCCCGAGGTGGGTGGTGCGGACGGTCGTGGTGGCGTCGCTCTTCCAGGTGGTGCCGCCGGGCGCGAGGCCGAGCGGGGCGCCCTGGATCGCGGTCGCGTCGCTGTCCAGGCTGACGACCTTCAGGTTGCCCTGGTCGTCGGGGAGCAGGACGTCGCCCCGGCCGTCCTTGTTCAGGTCACCGGGGACGCCGGTGGTTCCGGTGGCCGGGTCCCAGGGGGCGTAGAAGGTGTAGGGCAGCGGCTGGCTGTAGTTGCCGGCCACGTCCATCGCCTGCACGAACAGGGTGTTGGTGCCCCACTGGGGAGGGGCGAACGGGAAGGTGCCGGAGGCGCCCTTCACCACGCCCTCCTTGTTGGGCGTGCCGGCCGCGTCGCAGGACCAGCCGGTGACGGGGGTCGGGTCGGTGGTCCAGCGGATGCAGGCCACGCCCGAGGCGTTCAGACCGGACGCGGGCGCCGGGTCCTGGGCCGTGAGGGTGAAGGTGCCGGCCTGCCCGGCCTTCTTGGTCGGGACGGCGCCGATCGTGCCGCTGGCCGGGAAGTCGGTGGAGGAGAGGGACACCCGCGGCGGGGTCTTGTCGACCCGGAAGTAGCACCAGGGGGTGTCCCCGGAGTTCAGCTGGGTGTCCGTGGCCTTCGCCGTCCAGCCGTACTGGTGGCCGTCGGCCAGGTTGCCGACGGGGCCGGTGGCGTCCCCGTAGCCGCCGGGCAGCGAACCACTGGGCGTACCGCTCCAGTTGCCGTCGTTGTCGTCCCAGATGTGGAACTGGACCGTCACGGGGGCACCGATCGGCGACCAGGCACTGGCGTTCAGGTAGACGTACTGGTTGGCGCCGACCCAGCCGGGCGCGTACCAGGCGTAGCCGCCGCCGGGGGTCTGGCAGTCGTTGGCCTGCGTCCCGAAGGTCGGGTCGTTGACGTAGCCGGGCCGCGGCGAGGTGCGCGGGTACCAGATGGTCGGCGCGACGTCGTAGTACGTGACGATGCGCGGGTCGGCGCCGAGGTGGTGCCGCAGCAGTTTGTCGTACTCGTTGTCGGCGGAGAAGCCGATCGTCCAGTTCTGGTACTGGCCGTTGGCCAGCGTCTGCATCCAGTCCTTGACGTTGTAGGCCAGCTGTGCGGTGCCGGTGGTCTGGGCGTCGGCGACCCAGGTGCAGCCGGCCATCTTGCTGCCGGTGCCGCAGGGCTGGTTGTTCCAGGTGGTGGTGCCCTGGAAGGCGGGCACGCTGTAGAGGTTGAACTTCGACTGGGTGGTGGGCGAGGAGGCGTCGATGACGTCGACGAACAGGGTGGCCCGGTTGACGGTCGCGGTGCCGTGGCTGCCGTTCCCGAACAGTTCGCTGGGCACGGACATCTGGTAGTACGCGCGGTAGCGCCCGTAACCGGTGCAGTTGTCGTAGCCGCAGTAGCCGACGCCCAGGGCGCTGAGCGTGTTGACGTTGGCGGTCTCCGGGTGGTTCTCCTGGACCTGCGCGTTGACCTGCCGCTTGCCCTCGACGCTGGTCTCGGGGTCCAGGTACCAGGGGCCGGTGCCCTTGCCGAAGGTGGCCGGGTCCGGGGTGAGGACCAGTTCGGTCTCCCCCGCCGAGACGCCGATGGCGGAGACCGCGGCGCCCGCGCCGGGCCGCTCGGCGGTGGAGGTGTCGGCCGCGGCCTGCGCGTCGGTGGCGGCGGGCGCGGCGAACAGCGACTTCGCCGTCGCAGCGCCCGACTTCAGCAGCGGGGCGGGCGCGGGGGCGGTGGTGGAGTCCCACTGGAACGGCGTGGGCGCGTGGAAGCGCACCCGGCCCTCGGCGTCCCGGTACGAGACGTTGCCCGCCGCGTCCGCGTCGACCTTCAGGCCGCTGCTGCTCAGCGGGAAGCGCAGGGTCTTCAGCCGCGGGTCGGCGGCGGCCGCCGCGGTCTTGACCACGACCACGTCGCGCCAGCCGCCGTCCGGGCGGGCCGTCACCTGCAGGTCCACGCCGGGCAGCACGGAGGCGTAGGTGGCGGTCGCCCCGTCCAGGGTGGGCGCGGGCAGCGGGAACGGCGCGGTGATCGCCATCGAGGTGCCGTCAGCGGTGGTGATCTTCGCCAACGGTCCGCTGCCGCCGCCGGAGAGCACCAGGTCGGAGCCGGTGAGGGCGGGGGTGACGGTGCCGTCCGGGTTGCCGTGCAGGGTCGGGTCGAGCTGCTGCCAGGTGCCGTTGCGCTTGGTCCGGACGTCCTGCGTGTGGGTCTCGGAGTACAGCGTCCGCCCGTCGGTGTCGGCGAAGACCTCGGTGGTCTCGTCCGTCATCGCGTCGATCCGGACCGGCTTCCCGGTCTCCGCCGCCCGCTGGAGGGCCGACCGGACCGCCTTGGTCTGCTCGGACTCGGTCGGCGGCTGCGCCTCCTGGACCCCGGTGGTGGGGGTCGGGGCGGGCGTCGGGTCCGCGGCCCAGGCCCCCGGGGAGGAGAGGGCGGTGAGGACGAGCGCCGTGGCAGCCGCCACCGTCGCCCGGCCGAGCACGCCCTTCCCGTGTGACCGATTTCCCCGTCTACGGCGTCTCGGTGGGGTTATGTCGGACATGGCGTGCGCGGTCTCCCTCCCTGCTGCCCGCCCCGGTCGGACAGGCATTCGGTCGGGAACGATGCATCCTCCGTGGAGAATAGGTCAAGGCCTTTAGCGCATTGCCCTGGAATGTCCAGAAGTTCGTCAATCACCTTTTGAGACAGTAAGGGTGACTTCAAGTCAACGAAAATTGGCATACCGTCAACTCGCGTTTTAGGCCGTCGGCGGGCGAATCGGTGCGAGCCCTCCGAAACTCCCCACCGCGGCGGACGGGCCCGCACCACGCGGTGGACGGAGGGCCGAGTCAGCCCGCGGATCCCTCCCGGCCACCGCCGCGGTACGCCGCGACCACGACGGTCAGCAGACCCGGGAAGCGCTCCTCCAGGTCGACCGCGCGCAGCGTGGTGAGCCGGCGGTTGGCCTCCTCGCGCTGGCGGATCACGCCCGCCTCGCGCAGCACCTTGAAGTGGTGACTGAGGGTGGACGGCGCGACGTCCACCGGGAAGGTGCCGCAGGCCCGTTCGGGCTCGTCGCTGAGCGTCCGGACGATGGTCATCCGGGTCGGGTCGGACAGCGCGTGCAGCACGTCCAGCAGGTCGATGTCGGCGGTGTCGGGGTGCTGCACCTCGCGGCGGCGGCCGGACCGGGGCACGGGGCGCCTCCTTCCAGGGATGTTCGACAGATCTCGAAGATGCGTGGTATCAATTTCGACGTTCGTAGAACATCGTAGAGGCAGACGCCCCAGGGGGGAACCATGCGCGCACTCGTCATGACCGAAGCCGGCGGCTCCGAGCACAGCCACGTCCTCGACGTCGAGGCCCCCGAGCCCGGCCCCGGCCAGGTCAGCATCCGGGTCACCCACGCCGGGCTCAACTTCGTCGACGTGATGGCCCGCCGCGGCGACGGCGGCTACGGCGCCGCCTGGCCGCACCACCCCGGCAAGGAGGTCGCCGGCACCGTCCTCGCCCTCGGCGAGGGCGTCACCCACCTCGCCGTCGGCACCCCCGTCGTCGCCGCCACCCGGGCCGGCGGCCTCGCCGAGACCGCCGTCGCCGACGCCGTCCTCACCGTCCCCGTCCCCGCCGGCGTCCCGCTGGAGGCGGCCGCCACCGTCCCCCTCGGCCTCGCCACCGCCCTGCTGCTGCTCACCGACGCCGGACGCTTCGCCCCCGGCGAGAGCGTCCTCGTCCACTCCGCGAGCGGCGGCATCGGCACCGCCGTCGCCCGCCTGCTCCCCCACCTCGGCGGCGGCCGCCTGCTCGGCACCGTCGGACGCCCCGAGAAGGCCGCCGCCGCCCTGCGCCACGGCTACCACGCGGTGCACGCCCGCGGCACCGACCCCGCCGGCCCCGCCGACCTCGCCGCCCGTCTGCGCGCGGCCAACGACGGACGCGGCATCGACCTCGTCCTCGACCCGCTCGGCACCGCCGCCGTCGACCTCGACCTCGACCTGCTCGCCCCCGGCGGCCGCATCGTCCTCTTCGGCAACGCGGGCGGCGGCACCCCCGCCCCCCTCCCGGCCTACCCCCGGCTGCTCGCCGCCAACGCCACCCTCACCGCCTTCAGCCACAACGGCCTGCTCACCCGCGCCCCCGCGAAGGTCGCCGACGCCGTCCGCCGCGCCCTCGACCTCCTCGCCACCGGCACCCTCGACACCCCGGTGACCGTCCTCCCCGGCCTCACCGCCGTCCCGGCCGCCCACGACCTGCTCGCCACCGGCCGGGGCGAGGGCAAGTACGTCGTCGCCGTCTGAAGAGCACCGCCAGGGGCTCGGGGAACGGCGAGATCCACAACAGGGGCTCGGGGAACGGCGAGTCCGTGCTGCTGGTGGCCGGAGCCCATCGAAGGTCCGTGCTGCTGCGTGCAGTAACAGAACCCGAAGCAGACGCGCTGGGCGGCAGTGAACCGTCAGCAGCCACGGGCTCGCCGTTCCCCGAGCCCCTGATTCCGCGCTCGTGAGCCCCCGGCAGGTGCTCTCAGGTCGCCGCGATGACCGTCACCAGCGCGACCAGCCCCGCCACCGTCGGCGCGATGATCCACCAGCACCAGGTGGTGGTGAGCTCGCCGCCCGCCGAGGGCTTGTGCGCGTTGCGCTCGGCCTGCTCCTGGAGCGCGCCCACCACCGCGTCGGACCAGGCCCGGGTGGGGTCGAGCTCGTCCGGGCGCGGGGTGCGCGCGGCCTTGCCGGGGCGGGCGGGGCCGCGCAGCGCGGGATCGCCCTCGGCGACGGCGCGGGTCGCCCGGCGGGTGGCCTTCTTGCGCTGGCGGATCGACACCGGGATCGCCCAGACCTGGAACTTGCGTCCGTCGGCGAAGAGTTCGACCGAGTACCCGGCCTTGAGGCCCTCGACGGTGGACCAGGGCGCGACGACGGTCCGCAGCGGGTTGCGGACGATCAGCCGCCGGTCGTTGGCGCGCACCACGGGCCGCAGGGTGTAGGCGATCACCGGGAAGGCGAAGACCGGCGCGGCGGCGAGGGCGACCCACGGGGTGGCACCGGTGCCGGTCACCACGGCGTCGATGATCAGCCAGGCGGCGACGGCGAGCATCATGACGCCCGCGATGACGCTGGGGACGGAGCGGTAGACGCGGTCGGCGTACACGGGCTCATCGGCGGCGGAACCCTGGTGGGGTGTCCGGTCGGATTCGGTCATGCCGTCGATTCTGCCCCAGGGCCCGGGCCGTCCCCAATGGCGACCCGGGCACGGGACGGTCACGGACGGCGCCGCCGTCAGTCGGTGCGCCGCCGCAGCGTCGCGGCGCCGAGGGCGAGCGCGAGCAGCGCGCTTCCGGCCACCACGGCGAGGTCGGCGAGGACCCGTCCGCTCACCCCGTTCTCCGCGGTGATCCGCCCCATCGCGTCGACGGCGTACGAGAGCGGCAGCACGTCGGAGAGCAGCCGCAGCGCCGTCGCCATGTCCTCGCGCGGCACGAACAGCCCGCAGAGCAGGAGTTGGGGCAGCAGGACGGCGGGCAGGAACTGGACGGCCTGGAACTCGGTGGCGGCGAACGCGGAGACCAGCAGGCCCAGCGCCATGCCGAGCAGCCCGTCGGCGACCGCGACGGCGAACAGCGCCCAGGTCGGCCCGGCGACGTCGAGGCCGAGCACGCCGATGGTGAGCGCGGAGGCCAGCGCGGCCTGGAGCAGGGCGACGGCGCCGAAGGCGAGCGCGTAGCCGAGCAGCAGGTCGAGCTTGCCGAGCGGCATGGTGAGCAGCCGTTCCAGGGTGCCGCCGGTGCGTTCGCGGAGCATCGCGACCGAGGTGACCAGGAACATCACCAGCAGCGGGAAGACGCCGAGCAGTTCGGGGCCGATCCGGTCGAAGGTGGCGGGCTGCGCGTCGTACATGTAGCGCAGCAGCACCAGCAGCAGGCAGGGCACGAACAGCAGCATCGCCACGGTGCGCGGGTCGTGCCGCAGTTGGGCCAGGACCCGGGCGGCGGTGGCGAGGGTGCGGCGGGTGGCGGCGTTCACCGGGCGGCCTCCGGTTCGGTGCGGACGAGGGTGAGGAAGGCGTTCTCCACGTCGGGCGCGCCGGTGGCGGCGAGCAGCGCGGCGGGGGTGTCGTGGGCGAGCAGCCGGCCCTCGCGCATCAGGACCAGCCGGTCGCAGCGGGTGGCCTCGTCCATGACGTGGCTGGAGACCAGCAGGGTGGTGCCGGCGCCGGCGAGTTCCCGGAACAGCTGCCAGAGCTCCTGCCGCAGCACGGGGTCGAGGCCGACGGTGGGTTCGTCCAGGACCAGCAGTTCGGGGTGTCCGAGCAGGGCGGCGGCGAGCGAGACCCGGGCCCGCTGGCCGCCGGAGAGCCGGGCGGCGGGGGTGCGCCGGTGGGCGTCCAGGCCGACCAGGGAGGTCACCCGGGCGGGGTCGCCGGGCGGGGCGCCGAGCACGGCGGCGAAGTAGTCGAGGTTCTCGCCGACCGTCAGGTCCCCGTAGACGGACGGCGCCTGGGTGACGTAGCCGACCCGGTCCCGCAGGGCGGCGGCCCCGGCCGGGTGCCCCAGCACGGTGACGCGGCCGGCCGCGGTCCGCTGCACCCCGACGACGCTGCGCAGCAGGGTGGTCTTGCCGCACCCGCTGGGCCCGAGCAGCCCGGTGACGCTGCCCCGCTCCACGACGAGGTCGAGCCCGGGCAGCACGGTGGCGCCGCCGCGCCGCACCACCAGCCCCTCGACCCGGATCGCGGGACCACCGGAAGAATTCATCATGCGATGAGTTTCCGCCGCGCGCCGCTCCCCGTCAAGGCCCGGGGAACTGTCGGCGGACGGGCACGCACCACCACGGGCACGCACCACCAGGGGCCCGGGAAACTGTCGGCAGACGGGCCTGCACCACCAGGGGCCCGGGGAACGGCGGGTCGATGCTGCTGACGGCCGGAGCCCATCGAAGGTCCGTGCTGCTGCGTGCCTGAAACAGAACCCGAAGCGGCGGCACCCAACAGCAGTGAACCGCCAGCAGCCCCGGCCTCGCCGTTCCCCGAGCCCCCGGCGGGGGCTCTCGCCGTCCCCCGAGCCCCCGGCGGGGGCTCTCGCCGTCCCCCGAGCCCCCGAACGCGCGCACCCCCGGGCCCCCGATGTCGCTCTTCCCCGCCCCCCGATAAGCCGTACGGCCCGGACACCCCGGTTCGGTACGATTGGCGTCGGCCGGACGGCAGCCGAAACGCCCCGCACCGGCCCCTCTGAACCCGCCCGCGGCCGCCTCTCGGCGTGCCCGCCGGAGAGCATGGGAGTCCCCCAGGATGACTCGGCAGTTGATCACCAGCGCGCTTCCCTACATCAACGGGATCAAGCACCTGGGCAACATGGTCGGGTCGATGCTCCCGGCGGACGTCTACTCCCGGTACCTGCGCCAGCGCGGCCACGAGGTGCTGTACATCTGCGCGACCGACGAGCACGGCACGCCCGCCGAGCTGGCCGCCCAGGAGGCGGGGCTGCCGGTGGCCGAGTTCTGCGCCCGGGCGCACGACCAGCAGAAGGCGATCTACGAGGGCTTCCAGCTCTCCTTCGACTACTTCGGCCGCTCGTCCTCGCCGCAGAACCGCGAGATCACCCAGGAGATCGCCCGCGAGCTGCACGCCAACGGCTTCATCGAGGAGCGGGCGATCCGCCAGGTCTACTCGATCGCCGACGGCCGCTTCCTGCCGGACCGCTACATCGTCGGCACCTGCCCGCACTGCGGCTACGACAAGGCCCGCGGCGACCAGTGCGAGAACTGCACCCGCGTCCTCGACCCCACCGACCTGCTGGAGCCGCGCTCGGCGATCAGCGGCAGCTCGGAGCTGGAGGTGCGCGAGACCAAGCACCTGTTCCTCCTCCAGTCGAAGCTGACCGACGAGGTGGAGTCCTGGATCGCCGCCAACGGCGACAACTGGCCGGTGCTGGCCTCCTCGATCGCCCGCAAGTGGCTGACCGAGGGCCTGCAGGACCGCGCGATCACCCGTGACCTGGAGTGGGGCGTCCCGGTGCCGGCCGACACCTGGCCGGAGCTGGCCGCCGAGGGCAAGGTGTTCTACGTCTGGTTCGACGCCCCGATCGAGTACATCGGCGCCACCAAGGAGTGGGCGGACGCCACCGGCGGCGACTGGCGCTCCTGGTGGTACGAGGCGGACGACACCGTCCGGTACACCGAGTTCATGGCGAAGGACAACGTCCCGTTCCACACCGTGATGTTCCCGGCCACCATCCTCGGCTCGCGCAAGCCGTGGAAGAAGGTCGACTACGTCAAGGCGTTCAACTGGCTGACGTACTACGGCGGGAAGTTCTCCACCAGCCAGAAGCTGGGCATCTTCACCGACGTCGCGCTGGAGCTGCTGCCCGCCGACTACTGGCGCTACTACCTGATGGCGAACGCCCCGGAGTCCGACGACTCCAGCTTCACCTGGGACCTGTTCGCGGCCACCGTCAACAAGGACCTCGCCGACACCCTGGGCAACTTCGTCAACCGGGTGCTCTCCTTCAGCCGCAAGCGCTTCGGCGACGAGGTCCCGGCGGGCGCGCCGAACGGCGAGGCGGAGCAGCAGCTCGGCACCCAGATCGCCGAACTGCTCGCCGAGTACGAGTCCCAGCTGGACGCGCTGAACTTCCGCAAGGCCGCGCAGGCGCTGCGCGCGCTGTGGTCGGCGGGCAACGCGTACCTGGACGTCACCGCGCCGTGGACCGAGATCAAGACCGACCCGGAGGCGGCCGCGCGCACCCTGCGCACCGCGATCAACCTGATCCACCTCTACGCGGTGGTCTCCGAGCCCTTCATCCCGGCCGCGGCCAAGGCGATCCGGGGGGCCTTCGCCCTCGACGGCGACACCCGCACCTGGGTGTCGGCCGAGGAGGCCCGCGCGCTCGCGCTCGTCCCGGCCGGCACCGGCTTCACCGTCCCGCCGGTGCTGTTCGCCAAGATCACCGACGAGGACCTGGCCGCCTGGACCGAGCGCTTCGGCGGCGGTCAGGCCTGACCCGGTCGCTCAGCCCGTCAGGTACCCCTGGACGGTGCGGCCCAGCATCGGGGCCAGCACCTCCGGGGGTGCCGAGGCGAGCGGCTCGACCGCGATCACGTAGCGGGCCATCGCCAGCCCGACGATCTGCGACATCACCAGTTCGACCCGCAACTCGGGCTGCTCGACGTCCAGTTGCTCGGCCGCCCGGGTGACCAGCTCGGTCACCATGAAGCCGCGCATCAGCGCCGCCACCTCCTCGCTGGCGGCGGCCGTCCGCACCAGCGCCAGCAGCCGGTCGCGGACCTCCGGCCGCTCCCACAGTTCCAGCACGAAGCCGGCCACCCGCTCGCCGACCGTCGCCGGGTCGCCCGCGAACACGGTCTCCACCACCGTCCGCGGGTCCAGCGGGAACTCCAGCGCCGCCATGAACAGCCGGTCCTTGGTGCCGAAGTAGTGGTGCAGCAGCGCCGCGTCCACCCCCGCGCCCCGGGCGATCGCCCGCATGCTGGCCTTCTGGTAGCCGTGCGCCGCGAACTCCGCCCGGGCCGCCACCAGCACCGCCCCCCGGGTGTCCCCGCCCCCGGGCCGCCGCCCGCGCGCCTTCGTTCCGCCGCTCATCCCTCCATTGTCCCCGGATCGGGATCACGGAAGCCGCGGGGACGGCGGGACCAGCGGGGACGGCGGAGGCGACGAAGGCGGCGGGACCAGCGGGGACGGCAGCGGCGCATTTCGGTCAGGACTCGAAACCGCCCCGCCCTACCGGCTTCCTACGCGCGTAGATATGCTGCTCTGGTGACTATGTCCACTCTTGCAGCCAACGCCCCCGGCGCCGCGGGCGGCGGCCTCTCGGACGTCGCGGCGTCCGGGGCCACCTTGCGCCGTTTCCTGCACGGCCTGCCCGGGGTCGATCAGGTCGGCCTGGAGTCGCGGGCCGCGACCCTCGGCACGCGGTCGATCAAGACCACCGCCAAGGCCTTCGCCATCGACCTCGCCATCTCGATGATCGACCTGACCACGCTGGAGGGCGCGGACACGGTCGGCAAGGTCCGCTCGCTGTGCGCGAAGGGCCTGAACCCGGACCCGTCGGACCGCTCCGCCCCGCAGGTCGCGGCGGTCTGCGTGTACCCGGACATGGTGGCCACGGCGAAGGAGGCGCTGCGCGGCAGCGGCGTCCAGGTCGCCTCGGTGGCCACCGCCTTCCCGTCCGGCCGGGCGGGCCTGCCGGTCAAGCTGGCGGACACCGCGGAGGCGGTCGCCGCGGGCGCGGACGAGATCGACATGGTGATCGACCGGGGCGCGTTCCTCTCCGGCCGCTACCTGGAGGTGTTCGAGACGATCGGGGCCGTCAAGGCGGCCTGCGCGCGTCCCGACGGCAGCTCGGCCCACCTCAAGGTGATCTTCGAGACCGGCGAGCTGCAGACGTACGACAACGTCCGCCGGGCGTCCTGGCTGGCGATGATCGCGGGGGCGGACTTCATCAAGACCTCCACCGGCAAGGTCGCGGTGAACGCGACCCCGCCGGTGACGCTGCTGATGCTGGAGGCGGTGCGGGACTTCCGCGCGGCGACCGGCACCCAGGTCGGCGTGAAGCCGGCCGGCGGCATCCGCACCACCAAGGACGCGATGAAGTACCTGGTGATGGTGAACGAGACGCTGGGCGACGACTGGCTCAGCCCGCACTGGTTCCGGTTCGGCGCCTCCAGCCTGCTGAACGACCTGCTGATGCAGCGCCAGAAGCTGAGCACCGGACGGTACTCCGGTCCCGACTACGTGACGGTGGACTGACGACGATGGCCAAGACCAAGAAGACCGAGACCGAGCCGCCCGTGAAGCGCTCCGGCCTGTTCGCGTACGCCCCGGCGCCCGAGTCTCCCGCCGCCGCGGGCGAGATCGCCACGAACTACGGCCACTTCATCGGCGGCGAGTTCGTCGACTCCTCCGGCTCGGAGGCGCTGAAGACCGTCAACCCGGCGACCGAGCAGGTGCTCGCCGAGTTCGCGCAGGGCACCGAGGAGGACGTGGACCGCGCGGTGCGGGCGGCCCGCCGGGCGTTCGCCGACTGGTCGGCGCTGCCGGGCAGCGAGCGCGCCAAGTACCTGTTCCGGATCGCCCGGATCGTCCAGGAGCGCAGCCGCGAGCTGGCCGTGCTGGAGTCGATCGACAACGGCAAGCCGATCCGCGAGACCCGCGACGTCGACCTGCCGCTGGTCGCCGCGCACTTCTTCTACTACGCGGGCTGGGCCGACAAGCTGGACTACGCGGGCTACGGGCCGAACCCGCGCCCGCTAGGCGTGGCCGCGCAGGTCATCCCGTGGAACTTCCCGCTGCTGATGCTGGCCTGGAAGATCGCCCCGGCGCTGGCCACCGGCAACACCGTGGTGCTGAAGCCCGCCGAGACCACCCCGCTGACCGCGCTGCGCTTCGCCGAGATCTGCCGCCAGGCGGGCCTGCCGAAGGGCGTGGTGAACATCGTCACCGGCGACGGCCGCACCGGCGCCGCGCTGACCTCGCACCCGGACGTCAACAAGGTCGCCTTCACCGGCTCCACCCCGGTCGGCCGGGCGATCGCCAAGCAGCTGGCCGGCACCCGCACCAAGCTCTCGCTGGAGCTCGGCGGCAAGGCCGCGAACATCGTGTTCGACGACGCGCCGCTGGACCAGGCGGTCGAGGGCATCGTCAACGGCATCTTCTTCAACCAGGGCCACGTGTGCTGCGCGGGCAGCCGCCTGCTGGTGCAGGAGTCGGTGCAGGACGAGCTGCTGGACGCGCTCAAGCGCCGGATGGGCACCCTGCGGGTCGGCGACCCGCTGGACAAGAACACCGACGTCGGCGCGATCAACTCGGCCGCCCAGCTGGCCCGGATCACCGAGCTGGCGGAGGCGGGCGAGCAGGAGGGCGCCGAGCGCTGGGCCCCGGACTGCGAACTCCCGGGCGCGGGCTACTGGTTCCGCCCGACCCTGTTCACCGGCGTCTCGCAGGCGCACCGGATCGCCCGCGAGGAGATCTTCGGCCCGGTGCTGTCCGTGCTGACCTTCCGCACCCCCGCCGAGGCGGTGGCGAAGGCCAACAACACCCCGTACGGCCTGTCCGCGGGCATCTGGACGGAGAAGGGCTCGCGCATCCTGTGGATGGCGAACCGGCTCCGGGCGGGCGTGGTGTGGGCGAACACCTTCAACAAGTTCGACCCGACCTCGCCGTTCGGCGGGTACAAGGAGTCCGGTTACGGCCGCGAGGGCGGTCGCCACGGTCTGGAGCCCTACCTGAATGTCGAGGCCCTCGATGTCTGAGAACACGGCACGCACCGGTGTCTTCAAGACCTACAAGCTGTACGTCGGCGGGAAGTTCCCGCGCTCGGAGAGCGGGCGGGTGTACGAGGTGACCGACACGAAGGGCCAGTGGCTGGCGAACGCCCCGCTGGGCACCCGCAAGGACGCCCGGGACGCCGTGGTCGCGGCCCGCGCGGCGGTCAAGGGCTGGTCGGGCACCACCGCGTACAACCGCGGCCAGGTGCTGTACCGGGTGGCCGAGATGCTGGAGGGCCGCCGGGAGCAGTTCGCGGC
Source organism: Kitasatospora sp. NPDC004272 (assembly GCF_053603035.1). NCBI lineage: Bacteria > Bacillati > Actinomycetota > Actinomycetes > Kitasatosporales > Streptomycetaceae > Kitasatospora > Kitasatospora sp. NPDC004272. The sequence continues at coordinate 80,935 of NZ_JBSGET010000012.1, forward strand.
CGAGGTCGCGGCGGCCGAGGGCGTGGGCGCGAAGAAGGCGGCGGCGCTGGTGGACGCGGCGGTCGACCGCTGGGTCTGGTACGCGGGCTGGACCGACAAGGTCGCGCAGGTCGCGGGCGGCGCCAACCCGGTGGCGGGGCCGTTCTTCAACCTGTCCACCCCGGAGCCGACCGGCGTGGTCGGCGTCCTGGCGCCGCAGGCGGGCCACGGCTTCTCGCTGCTGGGCCTGGTGTCGGTGGTCGCCCCGGCGATCGCCACCGGCAACACCGTGGTGGTCGCGGCGGCCGAGCGGGCCCCGCTGCCCGCGCTGTCGCTGGGCGAGGTGCTGGCCACCTCGGACCTGCCGGGCGGCGTGGTCAACCTGCTCTCCGGCCGCACCGCGGACCTCGCCCCGACGCTGGCCTCGCACCAGGACGTCAACGCGCTGGACCTGGCCGGGGCGATCGACCCGGAAGGACCCGGCGCGGCGGCGGCCCTGGAAGCGGCCGCGGCCGATACATTGAAGCGAGTGGTCCGACCGGCCGCCGATCCGACCGTCCAGGACTGGACGGCCGCGCCCGGCACCGGGCGACTGCTCTCCTTCCTGGAGACGAAGACGGTCTGGCACCCGATGGGCATCTAGCCCCGCCCGACCGGCCGACTCCACACGGACCGGCCGTCCTCAGCGCCCTACCCCCCCCGGGGCCCGGACGGCCGTGACGGGCCCGCACTTCTCCCCCCCTGGTGCGGGCCCGTCCCCATGCCCGAACGCCGACCGCCGGGTCGGCGAAGGGGCCGACCGGCGGGTTCCGGGCGGCCCCTCCGATGCCTCAGACTGGTTTCCCGTGAGTGACACCCCGCTGAACCGCCGCCCGATATCCCGCGTCATCCTGCTGTCGGGCCCCTCGGGGTCGGGGAAGTCCTCGCTCGCCGAGCGCAGCGGGCTGCCGGTGCTGCAGCTGGACGACTTCTACAAGGACGGCGACGACCCGACGCTGCCGCCGCTGCCGGACGGGGGCGGCCCCGACTGGGACTCGCCGCTGTCCTGGCACGCGGACCAGGCGCTGGCGGCGATCCGGGCGCTGGTCTTCGAGGGGCGGGCCGAGGTGCCGGTGTACTCGATCCCGGACAACGGGCGCTCGGGCAGCCGGGTCCTGGAGCTGGACGGCGCGACGGGCTTCGTCGCGGAGGGGATATTCGCCGCCGAACTGGTGGTCCGCTGCCGGGCCGAGGGGCTGCTGGGCGACGCGCTGTGCCTGCGCAACAAGCCGGCCACCACCGCCTGGCGGCGCTTCCGACGGGACGTCCGGGAGGGCCGCAAGTCGGTGCCGTACCTGGTGCGCCGGGGGCTGCGGCTGATGCGGGCCGAGCGCGGTATCGTCGCGCGGCAGGTCGAGCTGGGCTCGTACGCCTGCTCCGGGGTGGAGGCGGGCCGGCGGATCGCCGCGGTGGCCCGCCAACTGCCCGCCGAACTGGTCTGAGAGAGGCGCGGGACCGGTTGGTGGAGCGCTTCTCGGACGGGGAGCGGGAGCGGATGCCGGAGCTGCTGGAGCGCTGCGCGGACGCCGTGGAGGCGTTCGTGCTGCGCGGCCCGGGCCGCGCCCAGGACGTGCTGCACGCCGCCGACGCGCGCTGAGCGCCCCCGGCCCGCACGGCGCGACGGGCGGGGCCCCGGTGCCGTTTCCCCCGCACCGGGACCCCGCCCGTTCCGTTCGGGTGCGGGACTTCCCCCCGCGGCCGGCTCCCCCGAGCCGTCCGCCGTGTCCCGTGCCCTTCCCCCCGCTGCCCGTCCCCCGACGGGAGTCCCGGTGTCGTCAGGCGACCAGCTCGCCGAAGGCGTGCACGGTGTCGCCGGAGCGGTTGAGCTGCTCGTCCTCGCGCATCCGGCGCAGCGCGCGCCAGATGGAGCTCTTCACGGTGCCGACGCTGATGCCGAGGATGTCGGCGATCTCCGGGTCGGTGCGGCCCTCGTAGTAGCGCAGCACGAGCATGGTGCGCTGGTTCTCGGGCAGCTTGGCGAGCGCCTGCCAGAGCACGGCGCGCAGTTCGGTGCCGCCCATCGCGTCGGTGTCGCCGGCGTGCTCGGGGAGCTCCTCGGTCGGGTACTCGTTGACCTTGCGGCGGCGCCAGGCGGAGATGTGCAGGTTGGTCATGGTGCGGCGGAGGTACCCGCCGACGGCGGCCTTGTCGGTGATCCGGTTCCAGGCGCGGTAGGTGGAGAAGAGCGCGCTCTGCAGCAGGTCCTCGGCCTCGTGGCGGTCGCCGGTGAGGTGGTAGGCGGTGGCGTACAGGGAGGCGCGGCGCTCGCGCACGTACGCGGTGAACTCGGCGATGTCGCGCGCCTCGTCCGTCGCGGCGGCCGGGTGCTCCCCCTGCGCGCCTCCCTGTCCGGCCTGCTCACCCCGGAAGGTCTGCGGCGCGAGCCGCAGCGTCCGGCCCACAGCCGAGTTCCCCAACCTGCTGTGGGTGGTGTCCCCGCTCCTGGTCCCCACGACCGGGCGGCGGGTTCCGGCGTTGTGTGCGCACCCCCGTACGAGCACGGCGCCGGCGTTCTCCTCCTCGTGCCGAGGCCGGTTGGTGCCCAGGACGGCGGAACGCGGCCCGGCGTTTCGGGTCGTCAGCGTTGCGGTCATCGGGCACCCCCATGGTGTCGGTACGAGTGGTTCCTCGCCGCGGCTCCGGGCTGGTGGCCCGGGGCGTTCTCGCGGCGATGAGGAAAATCCTGCCGTCCGCTCGTCATGGCGGTGTCCGCCGACTGTCACAGGGCTGTCACAGGAGCGACCGTCCGCGGGCGTTCGGGTGCTCCTCGGTTGCGGACGCCGGAGCGGTGCCCTCCGGTTCCCGGTGCCCCGGGAGTCACCCGGGTGGGTGCTTCCGGTGGCCGGGTGGGACACAATGACCCCCGTGTCTTTCCTGCTTCTGATCGAGGACGACGACGCCATCCGCACCGGCCTCGAACTCGCCCTCACCCGCCAGGGTCACCGGGTGGCCGCCGCCGCGTCCGGCGAGGACGGCCTGCGCCTGTTCAAGGAGCAGCGCCCGGACCTGATCGTGCTCGACGTCATGCTCCCGGGCATCGACGGCTTCGAGGTGTGCCGGCGCATCCGGCGCACCGACCAGCTGCCGATCATCCTGCTGACCGCCCGTTCCGACGACATCGACGTGGTGGTGGGCCTGGAGTCCGGCGCCGACGACTACGTGGTCAAGCCGGTGCAGCCGCGGGTGCTGGACGCCCGGATCCGGGCGGTGCTGCGCCGCGGCGAGCGGGAGAGCTCGGACTCGGCGGCGTACGGCGGCCTGGTGATCGACCGCTCGGCGATGACCGTCACCAAGGACGGCCAGGACCTCCAGCTGACCCCGACCGAGCTGCGGCTGCTGCTCGAACTCAGCCGCCGTCCCGGGCAGGCGCTCTCCCGCCAGCAGCTGCTGCGGCTGGTGTGGGAGCACGACTACCTGGGCGACTCCCGGCTGGTGGACGCCTGCGTGCAGCGGCTGCGGGCGAAGGTCGAGGACGTGCCGTCCGCGCCGACCCTGATCCGCACCGTCCGCGGCGTCGGCTACCGCCTCGACCCGCCCGCGTGACCCCTCCCCTCCGACTGGTGAGCCCTTCTTGACCGACCATCAGACCGTGCCGCGCCGGGCCCGCTCGGTGTCCTGGCGACGGCTCAGTTCGCTGCGGGTCCGGCTGATCGCGGTGTTCGCCGCGGTCGCGCTGGTCACCGCCGTCTCCGCCTCCGGGATCGCCTACTGGCTGAACCGCGACGCGGTGCTCAAGCGCGCCCAGAACTCGGCGCTGAACGACTTCCGGGACTCGCTGACCCGCAACGTCGGGCAGTTGCCGCTGGAGCCGACCTGCCAGGACCTCAAGACGCTGGCCTCCCAGGTGGCCAGTTCCGGGCTGGCGTACGACGTGGTGGTGGTCGACGACGCGGTGCCGGGCTGCACCGCGTCCTCCGACCCGGCGGTGTTCACCACCCGCCAGATACCGGCGGCGCTGGTCACCGCGGTGAACAACCCGCGCGAGACCGGCCCGGGCAACCCGTACGAGTACCACCTGTACTGGCAGCGGGTGAACCTGGCCGGGCCGTACCTGGTCGGCGGGACGAAGGTGGTGCCGACCGGGCCGACCGCGTACGTGTTCAAGTCGCTGCAGAACGAGCGCGCCGACCTGAACACCCTGGGCGTCTCGCTGGCGGTCGCCACCCTGCTGGCCCTGGTCGGCTCGGCGCTGCTCGCGCAGGCCGCCTCGGCGACCGTGCTGCGGCCGGTGCGCCGGCTCGGGGACGCCGCCCGGCGGCTCGGCGAGGGCGAGCTGGACACCCGGCTGGACGTCGAGGGCAACGACGAACTCGCCGAGCTGGCACGGACGTTCAACCGCACCGCGGAGTCGCTCTCGGACCAGGTCGCGGAGCTGAGCGCGCGCGAGGCGCAGTCCCGCCGGTTCGTCGCCGACATGTCGCACGAGCTGCGCACCCCGCTGACCGCGATGACCGCCGTCACCGACATCCTGGAGGACGAGGCCGACGCGCTCGACCCGATGATCGAGCCGGCCGTGCGGATCGTGGTCTCCGAGACCCGTCGGCTGTCCAACCTGGTGGAGAACCTGATGGAGGTGACCCGGTTCGACGCGGGCACCGCCAAGCTGGTCGCCGACGAGGTCGACATGGCCGACCTGATCATGTCCTGCATCGACGGCCGGGCCTGGTACGACGCGGTCGAACTCGACGCCCCGCGCGGCATCCTGGCCGTGGTCGACCCGCGCCGCCTGGACGTGGTGTTCGCCAACCTGATCGGCAACGCGCTCAAGCACGGCGGCTCCCCGGTCAAGGTGAAGGTCCGCCAGGACGACGAGGCGCACACCGTGGTGGTCTCGGTCTCCGACGGCGGCCCGGGCATCCCGGAGGACGTGCTGCCGCACGTCTTCGACCGCTTCTACAAGGCCGACAAGGGCCGGGCCCGCTCCGAGGGCAGCGGCCTGGGCCTGTCCATCGCCGAGGCCAACGCCCGGATCCACGGCGGCGACATCACCGCCGCCAACAACCCGGACGGCGCCGGCGCGGTCTTCACCCTGACCCTGCCGCTCACCCAGCCGCCCGCGCCCGGCCCGGAGGAGGACCGATGACCACCCGACGACTCCGTCCCCGCCGGTCCCGCCCCCGCCGGCTGGCCCTGCTGGCGGGCGGGCTGCTCGCCCCCGGCCTGCTGGCCGGCTGCGGCATCCGCCCCACCGAGGTGCCGGTGGACGCCGGCGCCCCGGCCAGCCGCACCGCCTGCCCGAGCGAGGTGCTGGCCCCCCGGGCCCCGGACAGCGCCTCCCCCTCCGCGGCCCCCTCGGCCGCCGCCCGGCCGGGCGCCTCCGCCCGCCCGGACGCCTCCCCGGCCCCCGCCTCCCCGACCCCCTCCGGGTCGCCGTTCGTCGCCCCCTCCCCCAGCCACTGCCCCTGAGGCGGCGGGGCGCGGCCGGGCCGCACCGCCGGGGTCCGGACCGCCGAACGGGGGACGCCGGGGAACCGGCCCGGACGGAACCTGCGTCTCCCGGAGCGTGCCCACCACCGCACCCAGCGACCACGCGACCGCCGACCGCCCGGCCCCCGACCCGACGGACGGGCGGGCGGTGCCGTACCGGAGCCGGACCGCGGCCCGGTTGCTGCTGGCCCTCCACCTGCTGCTGCTCGGCTGGCTGAGCCTGCGTCCGGTGCCCGCCGCCTGGACCAGCCCGCCCAACCTCACCCCGTTCGCCTCGGTGCACCAGGCGCTCTCCCTCGGCCCGCTCGCCGCCCTCCGCCAACTCGGCTCCGGCATGCTGCCGCTGGCCCCGATCGGGGTGCTGCTGCCGCTCGCGGTCGGCTCGCCGACCCGGTCCCGGCTGGCGTCCTTCCTGCGCACCACCGCCGCGGCCGCGCTGCTCGGCACCGCGCTGGAGATCATGGAGGGCTGGGCGCCCGGCCACGTCCTGGACGTGGACGACATCCTGCTCGGCACCCTGGGCACGGCCCTGGCCCACCTGCTGCTGCTCCCGCCGCTGCGCGCCCTGGAACGCCGCCGGGCCGCCGCCCGGGCCGGGACCCCGGCCCCCGCCGCCCCCGCCCCCCCCCCCCCCCCCCC